>NZ_JBEXSD010000065.1:0-29147 GCF_040613495.1 Nocardioides sp. NPDC006273
GCTTCTACGAGGCCCGCACGACCTTCGGCCGCATCGGCGTGAAGGTCTGGATCTACAAGGGCGAGGTCTCCGGCCAACACAGTCCCATCAGCGCTGAAGAGGACTGTGTTGGTCTCGACACGCTCGCTGGCGCTCGCGGCTCGACCAGCGGGCGTCCGCGCGTCAGCTCGGGTCTACGCCGTGCTCGTTGAGTGCGCTGTCGGGGTCGACGGCGTCACCACCACCGGGGCGGACCTCCAGGTGGAGGTGGTTGCCGGTGGAGTTACCGGTGGAGCCGACGTAGCCGATGACGTCACCGGGGGAGACGGTCTCGCCGACCTCGACGCCGTAGTCGCTCTGGTGGCAGTACCACAGCTCCGTACCGTCATCCATCGTGATCACCGTCTTGTTGCCGTAGGCGCCGTCGAAACCGGTGAAGGTGACGGTGCCGCGGGAGACGGAGTGGATGGGGGTGCCGTAGGAGGTGGCGAAGTCGAGCCCGGTGTGGGTGCTCGCCCAGTTGGCGCCGGAGGAGCCGAACGTGCCGGTGATCCGGTAGGTGCCGGCCGCGATCGGCAGCTCCCACATGTTGGACTTGAGGAACTTGTCCTGCTTGTCGGCCTGGACGTCGACGCCCTGGAGCGCCTTCTCACGGTCGCTCGCCGCGGTGTCGGCCTCGGAGCGCTCGTCGTTGCGGGACACGGTCGCGGAGCGGTCACCCACGACGACCATGTCGCTGTCGCCACCGAGCGCGGTGGCGCCGACGAGGCGTACGTCGTCGGCGGCGATCATCGTCGGGCCGCCGGTCAGCGCGATGCCACCGATGGCGGCGGCGAGGGCGGCAGCACCGGCGGTCAGCGGGACCGTCGGACGGCCACCTGCGGCCGCGGCGGTTGCGCGTCGGGTGCGCGGACGGGCGGGTCCGCCGATCCCGACCATGGTGCCGGTGGTCTCGACAGCCGGAAGGTCGTGCAGCTCGGGCCGGTAGGTCGCGATCTCGCTGATGCTCGGCAGGTCGATGCTGCCCGTGTCAGCGCGGAAGTAGGCCTCTGCCTGCTGCGAGTCGTGGCCGTAGGAGTAGTCGTCCTGGTAGAACGCCTCGTCGGCCTGCGGCTCTTCGTAGTAGGGCGCGTCGACGGTGTAGGTCTCGGCCGGGAGATCGATCGCCATCGAGTCGAAGTCGATCTGCTCAGGCAGCGACACCGGCGGGGCCGGGAACGTGGTCGTGTCGATCTTGAAGGAGGCCGGCGGTGCGTCGAACGCCTCCTGGAACCCACGGGGCTCCTTGGCCTCCGGGACCTCCGGCTCGTAGGACGGGGCGGCCGCCGGCGGGGCCGGGATATCGCGGGCCTCACGCACGGCGCGGACCTTGCCGGTCAACGGCGCGAACGTGTTGGCCATCCGCAGCGGCTTCGGGGTGTGCGTCGGCTCGGGGGCCTGGAAGGTCGGCTCGGGAACGACGGCGGCGACGGGTGCGACTGGAGCGACTGGAGCGGCCGGAGGCACCGGCACTGGAAGCACCGGCGCGGGAGCCGGAGTCGCCGCGATGCCGCGCGGCGGGGTCTTGGTCGAGACCGCCGCGCTCGACGGGCTCTTCACCGGTGCCGGCCTGGTCGGCTGGGTCAGGAACAAGGTGAGCTCGGAGGTCGTCATGCCACCCACGCCGAGGTCTTCGAGCACCTCGGGGGTCACCTTGTCCGGGTCGATGCCCATCGAGGAGAGCAGGTCGGACAGGACCGGGTCGATCTGGACGGCCCGGCGCTGCGGCGGCACGATCTGCCGAGGAGCAATCTTCGCGGGAGGCTGCGTCGGGAACGAGCTCGGGAACGAAGGTCCGCCGTCGCCCTCGACGAGAGCACGCAGCTCTCCTGTCGAGATGCGACCGTCGTCGCCGCCGTCACCAAGGGGGATCTCGGCACGGGGTGACCCGACGACCGGCAGCGTGCCGGTTTGCTCGAGGACCACGCGGTTGGGCCGGGCCTTGGCGACCGGCTCCTCAGGAGTCTCAGTGGCGGCGGATGGTTTCGCGGTCCCGACGGCGGGGGACGGCGCGGCGCGTCGCTTCCCGACGTAGGAGGTCGATCCGGTCGCTCGCGGGGCAGGCCTGGAGGCAGGGCTGTCGGTCGCCGGCGCTGCGCGCCGCTTCCCAACGTAGCTGCTGCTGCTCGTGGTTGCTCCGGGGGAAGGGGTGACCGAACGCGGACTGTCATTTGTGACGTCGGCTCGGTGGTTGCCCATCAGTTCATATCTCCGCTGTTCGGGGTTCAGACGGCGAGCCATGACTGTAACGGACCGGAGGGCGTGGTCAAGAAATGTGGGGCGCTCGTGTCGCTGATTTCACCTTCGGCAACCACGGATTCCGTCGCTGATCTGCGTGAATCCACCAGATCCGGAATCGGATTGCGGATTCTTCGTGTCTCGCGAAACGCGTGTCATCGGCCCATTTGGGCCCCCATACCGTGTCGAAATCAGCCGATTCGCGGGCAGAGGACCCCCTCGTACGTGGTCAAACGCGCCCCGCTACAGGGCGCTACGGGCTGTTACTCAACGTTGCCGATTTGTTGGTATATGTCCGGTGTGTCTGCTTGGCCGACCCCTAGTGGCGTACGTCACGTCGTGCCCCCTGGGCTCGTAACCCGACGTCAGCGGGGTCTATGGTGCTTGACGGACACATCTGAAGACGAGGGCGTCACCGCTGAATTCCCTGCGGAATGCCGCCCCGTACCGCAACATACAGACCAGGTGGATCAGTGGATCTCATGGAGTACCAGGCGAAGAAGCTCTTCGCCAAGCACGGCGTTGCCGTGACCGAAGGTGTCGTCGTCGAGACGGCTGAGGAAGCCAGGAAAGCCGCCGAGGAGATGGGCTTCTGCGTCGTCAAGGCGCAGGTCAAGGCCGGCGGCCGGGGCAAGGCCGGCGGCGTGAAGCTGGCCAAGACCGCCGATGAGGCGTTCGAGCACGCCTCGAACATCCTCGGCATGGAGATCAAGGGCCTGAAGGTCAACCGGGTGCTGATCGCTCCGGCGACCCCGCCGGTGGAGGAGTACTACTTCTCCTTCCTGCTGGACCGGTCGAACCGGCAGTACCTCTGCATCGCGTCCGTCGAGGGTGGTGTGGAGATCGAGGAGGTCGCCAAGACCAACCCCGACGCCGTGAAGAAGATCGGCATCGACCCCGGCACGGGTGTCGACGAGGCCAAGGCGCGCGAGATCGCGACCGAGTGCGGCTTCCCGGAGCCCGTCTTCGAGCAGGCTGTCTCGATGATCCAGAGCCTCTACACGGTGTTCACCGAGGAGGACGCGACGCTCGTCGAGGTCAACCCGCTGGCTCGCCTGGAGGGCGACAAGCTGGAGGCCCTGGACGGCAAGGTCTCGCTGGACGAGAACGCCTCCGAGGTTCGTCACGAGGACCACGAGCAGTTCGTCATCCGTGACGAGGAGGACCCGCTCGAGGCCAAGGCCAAGGACAAGGGCCTCAACTACGTCAAGCTCGACGGCCAGGTCGGCATCATCGGCAACGGCGCGGGTCTGGTCATGTCGACCCTCGACGTAGTCGCCTACGCCGGTGAGGAGCACGGCGGCGTGAAGCCTGCCAACTTCCTCGACATCGGTGGCGGCGCCAACGCGCAGGTCATGGCCGACGGTCTCGACGTCATCCTGAACGACGAGCAGGTCAAGTCCGTGTTCGTGAACGTCTTCGGTGGCATCACCGCCTGTGACGAGGTCGCCAAGGGCATCGTCGGCGCGCTGGACATCCTCGGCAACGAGGCCACCAAGCCGCTCGTCGTGCGTCTGGACGGCAACAACGTGGACCTGGGCCGCCAGATCCTCAGTGAGGCCAACCACCCGCTGGTCACCATCGTCGACACCATGGACGGCGGCGCCGACAAGGCCGCCGAGCTGGCCAACGCCTGAGGTCAGGAGAGAGAAACATGAGCATCTACCTCAACAAGGACAGCAAGGTCATCGTCCAGGGCATCACCGGCGGCATGGGTGCGAAGCACACCGCCCTGATGCTCGACTCGGGTGCCCAGATCGTCGGTGGTGTCAACGCCCGCAAGGCCGGCACCACGGTCACCCACAAGGACCACGAGGGTAACGACGTCACCCTCCCGGTCTTCGGCACCGTCGAGGAGGCGATGAAGGAGACCGGCGCCAACGTGTCTGTCCTCTTCGTGCCGCCGGCCTTCACCAAGGCCGCCGCGATCGAGGCCATCGACGCCGAGATGCCGCTGATCGTGGTCATCACCGAGGGCGTCCCGGTCCAGGACACCGCCGAGGTGTGGTCCTACCTGCAGGGCAAGGCCACTCGCATGATCGGCCCGAACTGCCCCGGCATCATCACGCCGGGCGAGTCGCTGGCCGGCATCACCCCGCACACCATCACGGGCAAGGGCCCGGTCGGTCTCGTCTCCAAGTCGGGCACGCTGACCTACCAGATGATGTACGAGCTGAAGGACTTCGGCTTCTCCACCGCCATCGGCATCGGGGGTGACCCCATCGTCGGCACCACCCACATCGACGCCCTCGAGGCGTTCGAGAAGGATGACGAGACCAAGGTCATCGTCATGATCGGTGAGATCGGTGGCGACGCCGAGGAGCGGGCCGCGGCCTACATCAAGGAGAACATCTCCAAGCCTGTCGTCGGCTACGTCGCCGGCTTCACGGCCCCGGAGGGTAAGACCATGGGTCACGCCGGTGCGATCGTGTCCGGCTCCGCCGGCACCGCGCAGGCGAAGAAGGAGGCCCTCGAGGCCGCCGGCGTCAAGGTCGGCAAGACCCCGTCGGAGACCGCTGCTCTCGCTCGCGAGATCCTGCAGTCCCTCTGACCTACGTCAGCTGAGTGCCCCGCGACCGGTTCGGTCGCGGGGCACTTTCGCGTCTCTAGACCGCTCGCAGAGCGCCCGAGCGGCGGCGCCGCATCGCGTCGAGCGAATCGGCGGTCGCCTCGTCGGCCGGAATCAGCACCAGGATCTGCTGGTTGTCGGCGGCCGGGAGCTCGAGCCCCTCGACATCGAAGCGCAGCTCGCCGGCGTCGGGATGGAGCCAGCGCCACACGCCGCCGTGCGGTGGGTCGTGGCGGTTCAGCCGGTCGGTGAACTCGGCTCCGACGTGCTCCGTCATCGCCTCGATCATCATGCGCGCAGCGACGGGGTTGGGCCCTCGGCAGAGGTTCGAGACGAGGTCGTCTGCCACCCTCTCCCAGTCGGGGAACGCCTCTCGGGCGCGTGGGTTGAGGAAGGCGTACATGGTGAGGTTGGGCTCCGTGTGGTCGAGGATCCCGAGGGGCCGGGCGAGGATGTCGAACGTGGAGGTGTGGGCGAGCAGGTCGCCGAGCCGGTTGGTGAGCACGGCAAGCCCAGGCTCGAACTGCTCCACCAGCGCGCGTGCGCCGGGGCGTACGTCGCGGCCGGAGGAGAACGGCCCGAGGCACTGGCCGCCGGAGGCCATCGCGAGGGTGCGCAGGTGCTCGTGGGTGGCGGCGTCGAAGCGGAGCGCGTCACCGATTGCCCGCAGGATCTGGGGCGAGGGGTGGCGGTCGCGGCCCTGCTCGATCCGGACCAGGTATTCGACGCTGATGCCGGCCAGCGTGGCCAGCTCGGACCGCCGTAGACCGGGGGCTCGGCGGCGTACGCCTTCCGGGAGACCGACGCTCTCCGGCGTGGTCTGGTCGCGGCGGTCCCGGATGAACGAGCCGAGGGCTCCCGCGTTGGCTGGCATGCTGCCAAGCGTACGGCGCGGGCGGACGGTGATGGTGGCCCTGCTGGGGCCAGCCTCGGCTCGGCCTCCCGCCCGCCGCTGATCCGGGCAAACCTGGACGGCATGAACACACCACTACGTATCGCAGTCATCACCGCCAGCGTCCGCGAAGGCCGAGGGGGTCCGATCTTCGGCTCCTGGATGGCCGAGCAGGCCGAGGCGTACGGCGGTCTCGATATCGACCTGGTCGACCTGGCCGACCACGACATCCCGTTGTCCCTGCCCGCCGAGTCACCGAAGGCGGCCGGCGACGACTATCGCCGGCCCCACGGCCAGCGTGGCCTCACCGAAGCCCTCGAGGCCGCCGACGGCTTCGTCATCGTCACGCCCGAGTACAACCACAGCTACCCGGCCTCGTTGAAGTCGGCACTGGACTGGCACTTCATCCAGTGGCAGGCCAAACCGGTCGCCTTGGTCTCCTACGGCGGTGACAGCGGTGGCCGCCACGCGGCCCTGCACCTGGAGAACGTGCTGACCGAGCTGCACGCCCACCCGATCCAGGCCCGCCTCGCCTTCCCGCGCTACTGGGAGCGCCTCGACGAGGACGGCCGGCCGAACGACCCGGAGTCCGCCGTCTACGCCAAGGCGATGCTCGCCCAGCTCACCTGGTGGGCTGAGGCACTGCGCGTCGCGCGCGGCGAGGCGCCCTACCCCGGATGAGACGGCAGCGCCCTGGCAGCCGGTGGCTGTCAGGGGCGCTCGTCCGCGTACGTCCGGGAGACCTCAGGCGGGGACCGTCTCCTTGGCGGGCTCGTCGTCGGTCAGCAGACCCTCCGCGGAGGCGGAGCGGTAGCGGTCGACGTCGAGGATGCCCTCACGCTTGGCCACGATCGTCGGCACCAGTGCCTGTCCGGCGACGTTGACCGCGGTGCGGCCCATGTCGAGGATCGGGTCGATCGCGAGCAGCAGGCCGACACCGGCCAGCGGCAGGCCGAGGGTCGAGAGGGTGAGGGTCAGCATCACGACGGCACCGGTGAGACCGGCGGTCGCGGCCGAGCCGACGACCGAGACGAAGGCGATCAGCAGGTAGTCGGTGAGGCCCAGGTCGATCCCGAAGATCTGGGCGACGAAGATCGCCGAGATCGCCGGGTAGATCGATGCGCAGCCGTCCATCTTCGTGGTCGAGCCCAGCGGGACCGCGAAGGAGGCGTACTCCTGGGGGACACCGAGGTTCTTGACGGTCACCTGCTCGGTCACCGGCATCGTGCCCACCGAGGAGCGCGAGACGAAGGCGAGCTGGATCGCCGGCCAGGCACCGCGGAAGTACGCCAGCGGGTTGAGGCCGTTGACCCGCAGCAGCGTCGGGTAGACGACGAACAGGACCAGCGCCAGACCGACGTAGACGGCCACCGCGAACCAGGCCAGCGAGCTCAGCGAGTCCCAGCCGTAGGAGGCTACTGCGTTGCCGATCAGGCCGAGGGTGCCGATCGGGGCCAGCCGGATGATCCACCACAGCACCTTCTGCACGATCGCGAGGAAGGAGCGGTTGAAGGCGAGGAACGGCTCGGCCTTCTCCCCGGTCTTGAGCGCCGCGATGCCGATCGCGAGGGCCACCACGAGCACCTGGAGGACGTTGAAGCTCAGTGCCGTCTCCGCGATCGGGCTCCCGCCGACCTGCTCAACGCTGGTCGACGCGTCGAGGCCGAGGAAGTTGCCGGGGATCAGACCCTGGAGGAAGTCGAGCCACGAGGCCGACGCCCCGGTCTCGGCAGCGTCAGAGGTGCTGACCGCGGTGTTGGTGCCGGGTCGGAAGAGCAGCCCCAGGCCGATGCCGATCACGACCGAGATCCCCGCCGTGATCGCGAACCACAGCAGCGTCTGCCCCGCGAGCCGGGCCGCGTTGCTGACCGTACGCAGGTTGGCGATCGAGGCGATGATGGCGGTGAAGATCAGCGGTACGACGACGGCCTTGAGCAGCGAGACGAACGAGTTGCCGATCGTGGACAGGGTCGTCGTCAGCCAGTTGGCCTCGTCTCCGGCGCCGGGGCCGATCGCTCGCGCGACCGCGCCGAGCGCGACGCCGAGGACGAGGCCCAGGATGATCTGGACCGAGAAGGACGGGAGCGGCAGTCGCCGTCGGGCGGTGGGGGTGGTGGACACGAGAGGGCTTCTCCTGGTCGGCGCGGTTCGGGGCTCTGCTGGGTTCGAACGCCCTGACCCATACGTGTCTTCCCCGGGTGCGCGCGGTGTGACCGGAGTCTCGCCCGAACTCTGACTCAGCGGAGGTCGCTGATGCCGGCTGTCACCGCCGCCTTCTCGATCCCGAGGATCCGGCCAGGCCAGGAGTCGGGCTGGTCAGGTTGGTAGCACGGGTCTTCTCTGTCGCCGGTGCTCGGCGGACACGGTCCGGCGAGCTCGGCATATCCGACCAGGACGATCCGGTTCTCGTGCTGCGCGACCAGTTCGGTCTCGAACCAAATGCTGTCGCCACCCTCCCCGCCCGGATAGGTCGCCTGTGAGCGCGCCGCGCGCTTCGGCCCGGCATCGAGGTCGGCACTGACATCGGTGGGCAGCGAGGTGACGTCCGGGTCGGCGCCCAGCTTGTCGGCGGGGCAGACCTCCTGCCACTCCATGACCTCGTTGTACGCCGCGCCGGCGGCGTTCACGTCGGCGAACCCCAGCACGGCCACGTGAACCTGGCCGACCTCGTTCCCCTCGCTGTCGACGGTGTGGAAGTCGCGGGTGCGCTTCTCGGCCGGGTCCAGCGTGTTGAGCCAGCCCTTCTGGCAGGCAAGGGTCGGGATGTCGGATGCCGGTGTGTAGGCCTCCCAGGTCGGCCCGGAGCCGAACCGGTCGAGCCGCGGCAGGGCCTCGGCAGCCGGCAGGTTGGCATCGCTCAGCCCCTGTCCTGCCGCGGGCGTGCTCGGCGGGGAGCCACCGGTCGGCTCGCCGGCGAGCCGGCGAGCCGCGACCGGCAGCAGGTCGCCGACGGTCGAGGAGGCGTCGTCGGTGTTGGGCCGGGTGGCCAGGTCGGCGACGATCGCGACCCGGTCGCCCGAGACGATGATGCCGACGTCGAAGACCCAGGAGTAGCCGGACGCGGTGTCGTACTGGGTCCCGGGCTCGGCCGTCGTCGGGCCGTAACCGGCGCCCCCGAGCTCGGCAGCGCCGGTCACCGGGATCTGGACCGCCTGCCAGGGACGCTCGTCGAACTGATCGGCCCCGTCGGGCGAGCACTCGGCGAGCTTCGCCTTGACTCGGTCGTACGCCGCCTGTGCCTTTCCGGGCTCGAACTGGGCGACGGCCTCGGAGAAGTACCTGTCAGCGTCGCCGTCGCCGCCCTCGGCGGCTGAGAAGCCGTAGGCATAGCCGAGCGCGTCCGAGGTGCCGGAGAGAGCCGAGGAGAGGTCGCAGGGGATCTCGCCGACGCCGGCTGCCTTGAGGTAGGAGGTCGCATCGCCGGCCACGGTCAGCCCCGGGCCGACAACGGTTCCGATGTCCGAGGTGGTGAGGAGGTTTGCCTCGGTCAACCGGCCAGTCGGCGCGTTCGAGGAGGGGGACGAGGTCGGCGAAGGCGTCGGAGAGTCGGTGACCGACGGGCCTGGAGGGGCGGGGTCGATCGCCTTGTCGCCGATTCCGGCGGAGAGGAAGATGACCGGACCGGCGACGACGGCGGCCACGGCGGCGGCCCCGGCGGCGACGACCGCGCGGCGGCGTCGCCGGATCTGGTCACCCCGCTGGCGTACCTCGGCCGCGGACTTCATCGGTGCCCCGTGGGCATCGGCGCGGAACTGGTCCAGACGCGAGATCGGATCACTCATCTCAGGCCTCCTTCCAGACGGCGCCGGGATCGTCCTCGGCGAGCAGTTCCGCGAGGGCGGCTCGCCCTCGGGACAGGCGGGCTTTGATGGTGCCGGTCGGGGCGCCGACCTCGGCGGCCACCTGGTGGACCGGCAGGTCGGCGATGTGGTGCAGGACGATGGCCTGGCGCTGGGCCTCGGGGAGCTGCTTGAGCGCGGCGACGAGAGCAACGTGGGTCTCGTCGACGGCAGGCATCTCCGTGCGGACACCGACAGCCCGGTCGGTGGCGCGTCGTGCGTACTTCTTGCGACGCCAGCGTCCCACGGCGAGGCGGTAGGCGGTGGTGCGCACCCAGGCTTCGGGGTAGTCGACCGAGGACATCTTGCGTCGGTGTGCCCAGGCGCGGGCGAAGGCTTCCTGGACGCACTCGGCGGCCTCGTCGAAGTCGCCGATCATGGCGTACACCTGAGCGCACACGCGGCGGTACGACGCGTTGTACAGCGCGTCGAACTCGTCCTCGTCCATCGTCTTGCCTTCCCGGCTGGCTTTCCCCGACCCCTGCAGGAGCGTCAGTGTCGCGGGTTGATACGTGCGAGTGTCAACTTCGGTTGCAGAAACGATCATCTGGCGGAGAGCCGATCGGCCGCGGCGGGGAGCATCTGCCGCACCGGAGTACCGCCATCCTCTGCCGGCCAGTTGTAGTCCTGTCCGCTGATCAGCTGGCTGAGGACGGCGATCCGGGTGCCGCTGAGGACGACGCCCATCTCCAGGAACCACCCGTCGTCCTCGCGGCCGGCGGGGTCGTACTGCGTCCCGGGGGTGGCCGTGATCGGGCCGTAGCTGGCGAGTCCGGTCACGCCCTCGGCCTGCGCCGACATCGGCACGTTCTCGAACGGGTTGGACTTGAAGCTGTCCGAGCCCTCCGGGCGACAACCGTCGAACCAGGTGAGCACGTCCTCGTACGCGGCCTGAGCCTCCTCCTTGGTCGCGAACTCGGCGATGGTCTCGTCGAGGTACGCGTCGGCGTTGGAGTCGCCGCCCTCGGAGGTCTCGAGGCCGAAGCTCCGCTGCATGGTTGCGGTGGCTCCGCGGGCCTTCATGGTGCCCTGCCAGCAGGCGTTGGCTCTAGGCGTGGTCTCACGTGAGGTCGTCGAGCCGGAGCTCTCCACCCAGTCCAGCGCTCCGCCGTTGGGGTAGATCGCGTCCTCCCCGGTGAGCAGGTTGCGTGCCGAGAGGGTCGGCTCCGGAGCCTTGGTGGTCGCCGGCGCCGAGGCGGGCGGCTTCGAGGAGGTCTCTGCCGGACTCTTCGCGCCGACCATCCGGTGGGCGGCGTTGACGGCGGAGGTCTGCAGGTCCGTGGGCTCGACATAGTCCTGGACACCGCGCTTGCGCGTCATCACCAGGACCCGGTCCTCGGCGGAGACCACGGCCGTCGCGACCTCCCAGCGAGCGTTCATGTCTGGGTCGTCGGGCCGGTAGGTGACGACGTCGACGTTGCCGCCCGAGATGACGCCGCCCGCGACGGGGAGGTAGCCCGCGATCTCCGCGTCGAGCGAGGAGCACGAGGTCGCCGCATCGGTGAGCTCCTGGCGTACTTTCTCGGCCTCGGCCGGCGACGGAAACTCCGCGACGACGGCGCGCAGCGTGCCGGCTGAGGCGGTGAGTTCGCTCCCGCGCTGGGGGACGAAGTCGCGCCGGACGCTCGCCAGGGCACCGAGATCTGCCAATGACGTGGTCAGGCACTCGTTGTAGTCGGACCCGCCCTCCCCGTCGTAGGTCTGCTGCTGGGTCCACGGCGGAAACGGGTCGTCGGCGACCAGGTCGGCCTCGGTCGGCAGGTTGGCTCGGGTGAGGTCTGACGGCGAGGCCGAGCCCGAAGGGCTGGGTGTGGTGCTCGGGGTCTGGCTCGGAACAGGCGGCGCGGGATCGATGGCCTTGTCGCCGAGTCCGGTGGAGACGAAGATGATCGGCCCGGCGACGATGGCAGCCACGGCGGCGGCGCCTGCGACGAGGACCGCACGACGGCGGCGCCGGATCTGGTCACCCCGTTGGCGTACCTCGGCTGCGGACTTCATCGGTGCTCCAGGGGTATCGGCGCGGAACTGGTCCAGACGCGAGAGTGGGTCACTCATCTCAGGCCTCCTTCCAGACAGCGCCGGGCTTCTCGTCAGCGAGCAGTTCCGCCAGAGCGGCTCGTCCCCGAGCCAGGCGGGCTTTGATGGTGCCGGTGGGGGCGCCGACCTCGGCAGCCACCTGGTGGACCGGTAGATCGGCGATGTGGTGCAGGACGATGGCCTGGCGCTGCGCCTCGGGCAGCTGCTTGAGGGCGGCGACGAGAGCCACGTGGGTCTCGTCGACCGGGGGCATCTCCATCTTGACGCCGACAGCTCTGTCGGCGGCCCGGCCGGCGTACTTCTTCCGGCGCCAGCGGCCCACCGCGAGACGGTAGGCGGTCGTGCGCACCCATGCCTCGGGGTAGTCGACCGAGGACATCTTGCGTCGGTGCGCCCAGGCGCGGGCGAAGGCTTCCTGGACGCACTCGGCGGCCTCGTCGAAGTCGCCGATCATGGCGTACACCTGAGCGCACACGCGGCGGTACGACGCGTTGTACAGCGCGTCGAACTCGTCCTCGTCCATCGCAGCCTCCCGGCCCGGCTTCCTCAACCTGGCCCTGTGCCAGTCTCACCGGTTCAGACGCGCGGGCGGCAACCCCGGTTGCATCCGGAGCAAGAAACTCTCAGTGGGGGCTCAGAGGTAGTCGAGCCGGTACGCAGCGCGCTTGGCGAGCGCGACGAAGTCGGACTTGCCGATGGCGGCGGCGCCGTCGGGTACGAAGCTCATCTGGGCGACGTTGGCGCCTCGGCGGATCGCGGCCATCCGGTAGAGGACCGAGGAGTTCTCGAGCTCCACCCGGATGTCCCAGACCATGATCGCGCCGTCCTTGATCGGCTCGGTCGCGATCTGCGTGACGTGGCTGCCGAGCTGCTTGTCGCTGCACTTGTTCAGCCGGGTCTTGATCGCGCCGTTGAACGCCTGTGCCTCCTTGGCGGAGCCGAACTTGCCGACGGTCTCGGTGAGCCCGAAGGTCTTGGCGAGCTTCTTCTTGGTCTCTGGGATCACGAAAGAGCGGGTCTGTGCCCCGGACATGCCCTTGACGTTGAACTGGGTGTTGTCGCAGCGGGTCTGCGCCGGGTTGGTCTTGGCCGGCTTCGCCTCGGTGCCCTCCCACGGGTCGCCGATGGTGTTGACCGGGGGCAGGTCGGTCTCGTTGATCAGCCCGGGCGCCTCGCCCGTGGCGAACGGGACCACGGTCTCCCGCGGCCGCTTGGTCTCCACGCACGCACCCGCGTCCGGCATCGAGCAGAGGTTGTGGAGGGCGCTGCCGAGCATGGTCGAGGTCTTGGCCGCGGTCGTGCTGGACTTGCCGTCGACCTTCACGGTGACCGCGGCGGTGTGCCTACCGGTGCGAGCGACCCCGTAGGCCACCGCCCGGTTGTTCTCCCAGTCGCGGTAGCTGAAGAGCATCGCCTCGTCGCCGATGCCCTTCACCGACTCGGTGAACATCAGCTGGTAGCGGGGCTCGGCACACGCTGCGTACCACCCCTGCATCTTCTTGTACGCCGCACCCGCAGCCTTCGCGTCGACGGACGACTCGATCGTGGTGCCGGCGGTGGTCGCCTTCGGCTTGGCGGCGAAGGTGCGCGCCAGGCTCGCCACCGGCCGCTCGTCGGCCGAGGGCTCGATCTGGCAGGGGATGGTGAGGCCGGTGCCCTCGAGGTTGTCGGAGGAGATGTCGACGGCCCAGGAGCCGCCGTAGATCTTCGCCACGTCCTCCTCGGTCATCAGGTCCTTGGCGGTCAGCTTCTTGCCGGGGATCTCGCTCGGCTCGACCTCGAACTCCTCGGCGGCCGACTTCATCGAGAGCGTGTTGAGCCGGGGCGCGGTCTCGGCGTCCTGGGTGACGAAGAAGCCGGTGCCGACCAGGGCGGCGATGGCCGCTGCGGCGCCGATGGCGGTGTGCACCCGGCGGCGCACCGCGCCGGCGGAGGTGATCGTCGCGGTCTTCGGCCAGGGCTGCTCGGTGAGCACGTCGACAAGCGGGTCGAAGATGGTCTGCAGCTGCTCCGGGGCGATCCCGAGCTGGTCGCAGATGGCGGCGTTGGCGCCCTGCAGGTCGGTCTCGGTGCGGCTGATCGGGGTGCTGACCTCGCGGGCCAGCTGGGCGAGGTCGACGCTGGTGAGATGGCCCAGCAGGAAGACCTTGCGGTCGTGGAGCGGCAGGCTGCGCAGCGCGGAGAGGGTGCTGCGGGCCTCCGGCGCGATCGTCTCGTCGCGGTGGAGCAGCGGCACCGAGTGGTTGCGGATCGCCTTGGACCACGCGATCGGCCGGACCCAGTCCTCGCGCTCGAAGTCGTCCATCGGCTTCACCTTGCGCCAGTGGTGCCAGGTGATGACCATCGCGCCCCGGACGGCGCTCTTGGCAGCCTCCAGGTCCCCGGTCAGCGACCAGGTTTGGAGCAGGAGGCGTCCGCGGACGTCCTGATAGAACGCCTCGAAGGTCTCGTGGTCTGCCGTGGTCATGCCCATGTCAGCGGTCAACTCTAGGTGATTCGGTCGAATGAACGGCAATGGTCGCTGATGCACAGGTGGGTATCAGGGGTGCACAAGACCTCATCGGGCGGCGCGTCGCCCGGATCGAGGCCCTCGGGATTGGGAGGATGAGTGGCGATGTCGTCCCTGCTGCCTCCACGCACCCCTGACCGCGGGCGAGTCGCGGACGATCTCCACGATCTCCGCCACCGCCGTCCGCTGGTCGCGGTCGCCCTGCTGGGCGGCATCGGCACTGCCGCCGCCACTCTGGTGGTCTGCCTGGCGATCGGCATCCTCGGCTGGTTCATCAGCGACATGGGTGCTCACGGCGAGCCCTCGGACGCCCTGCGTGTCGCCGCGCTCGGCTGGCTGCTCGGCCACGGCTCGGGGGTCCTCGTCTCCGGAGTCGCGGTCACTCTCGTCCCGCTCGGCTTGACCCTCGTGCTCGCCTGGGCCATGTGGCAGGTCGCGATCCGGGTCGGCGACTCGGTATCGCTGCACGGTCCAGACGCCAACGCCCTCGCCGACGGTGAACGCGACCTGACCGTCCCCGTCGTGGCCGGACTCTTCACGCTCGGCTACGCGGCCACCGCGGTCACGACTGCGATCGTCGCCGGCACGCCGGAGACCGCGCCGAGCATCCTCGGCGTGTTCGCATGGTCGGTCGGGCTCTGCCTCGTCGTGGCCCTGCCCGCGATCTCGGTCGGCTCCGGCCGTGCGGCGTTGTGGATCACCCTGCTGCCGCGCGCGGCAGTGGATGTCCTGGTGATGGTCAGGTCGATCCTGGTCTGGTGGTTCGCGGTCAGCACCCTGCTCTTCTTCGCGGCCCTCTTCGCCGACTTCACCACCTCGATCAACGTCGTCTCCCAGCTCCACCTCGACGTCGGCGGGATCATCCTTTACTCCCTGCTCGCCGTCCTGGTGCTCCCCAACGCCGTGCTCTTCTCCAGCTCGTACGCCCTGGGCCCGGGATTCTCGGTCGGTGTCGGAACGACCGTCACCCCGACCGCCGTGACCCTCGGGCCGCTGCCGATGTTCCCGATGCTCGCCGCGCTGCCCGACAACGGCGCCCCGCCTGCCTGGGCTGCCGCGGTGATGGCGCTGGGGCCGCTGACCGCCTTCTGGGCTGTGTGTCGCGTCCAGCGCCGCCGGCCGACCCTGCGCTGGTCCGAGGGCGCGCTCCGCGGTGTCAGCGCCGGTGTCGTCGCCGGCCTTCTCCTCGCTGTCCTGTCCGGCGTCGCGGGCGGCGCGGTCGGCCCCGGCCGCATGCTCGACGTCGGGCCGAACGCCGGGCAGGTGCTCGTCAACGCCATCGCCTTCTTCGGTCTCGCCGGCCTCCTCGCCGGGCTCATGATGACCTGGTGGCACCGGCGTTCTCTCCCCGCCGACGCATCCGCCTAGAGTTCGCAGCGTGGCTCTTCGTCTTGTCGTCCTCGTGTCCGGGTCGGGCACCAACCTCCAAGCCCTGCTGGATGCCTGCGCGTCCTCGGAATACGGGGCAGAGGTGGTCGCAGTCGGCGCCGACCGCGACGGGATCCAGGGGCTGACCCGGGCGACCGACGCCGGGATCCCGACCTTCGTGCACAAGGTCAAGGACTACGAGTCGCGCGAGGAGTGGGACGCTGCCCTGGCGGAGTCGGTGGCTGCGTACGAGCCGGATCTGGTGGTCTCTGCGGGGTTCATGAAGTTGGTGGGGGCTTCCTTCCTGGAGCGGTTCGGGGGGAAGACGCTCAACACGCATCCGGCGCTGCTGCCGAGCTTCCCCGGGATGCACGGTGCGCGGGACGCGCTGGAGTACGGGGTGAAGGTCACCGGGGCGACGCTCTTCATCGTCGACGCCGGGGTCGACACCGGGATGATCATGGCCCAGGTGACGGTGCCCGTGGCGGACGACGACACCGAGGAGACGCTGCACGAGCGGATCAAGGTCGTCGAGCGTTCGATGCTGGTCGGGTCCGTCGGCCGGATCGCCCGGGAGGGCTACACCGTCGACGGTCGGCGAGTTCGGTTCGGGCGCGCCTGACGGACTGGCGCAGGTGGGGACCACGCAATCTGACCGACGTCGTTGGCGATGATCCACTGGAAGTGCTGTTGCAGGTCAAGTTGTGAGGTGGCAGGTTCATGCCTCCCAGAGGATGTCCAGCGGCACGGCTGCGATCCTGTCGCCGAACGGTGTTGCGGTCAGCGCCGTGTTGAGGATGAGTCCGCCGACGAATCGGCTGCCCAGCTTGTCGCGGAGCTGGCTGAGCCACTTGTTGTCGCTGCGCCCTACCCGTGAGGTGGCTTTGACCTCGAGCCCGGCGACGCGTCCGTCGGGTGTTTCCAGGATCAGGTCGACTTCGCTGCCTGTGCGGTCGCGGAAGTGGCTGATTTGGACGCTCTCGTCGGCCCACGCCAACTGCCGGCGCAGTTCGCTGGCGACGAACCCCTCGAGGAGATGGCCAGCGGTTTCGCCGTAGGCGTTGGGGCCGGCGCCAACTGCTGAGATGTTCAGGAGTCGCGCCGCCAGTCCGGTGTCAAGCAGCGACGCCTTTGGGCGGGACACGGCACGCTTGGTCAGATTGGTCGACCATGCTGGGATCCGTTGGACAAGGTAGAGCGTCTCGAGAAGGCCGACTAGCCGTTGAAGGGTGCTCACGGGTATACCAGTCTCCGAGGAGACGTCGGTTGCGTTGAACTCGTCGCTGTTGCGCGTCGCAAGGATTCGGAGCACGAGGGGGAGATCAGCGATGCGTTGCATACTGCTGATGTCGGGAGCGTCGCGCTCGATGATGCGTTGCAGGTAGTTGTCGAGCCACTCGTTGCGGCGGCGTCCGGGGGTGCGCGCCAGTGCTTCGGGGTAGCCGCCGGCGAGGGCCCGTTCGAGGTAGTCGTGGCGAACGAGTTCGCTGTCATGATTGGTGAACACCTCGCCGGAGAAGAGACGGTCGATGAATGCTTCGCGTCGCCCGACGATCTCGCCTTGGCTGAAGCCATGCAGTTCGATGCTCTCGGCCCGGCCCGCGAGACTGTCTTGAGCTGCGGGCAGGCGTAGGAGATCGGCCGATCCTGTCACGAGGAACCGGCCCGGCCGAGGGTCACGGTCCACGACAAGTTTCAGAGCGAGGACGAGTTCGGGAACGCGTTGGACCTCATCGACGGCCAGCAGGCCATCGGGGTTCTGCATGAGGAAGCCCACAGGATCGGCTTGGGCACTCGCCCTTGTCGGCTCGTCGTCGAACGTCACCAGCCTTCCCCCGAGTTCGTCGACTACGTCGCGGATCAAGGTCGTCTTGCCGACTTGGCGAGCGCCTTGGACCACGACGACGCGAGTGTCCTGGAGCGCCTCGATGACCCGAGGTCTCACGTGCCGGTCGATGGTGTGTGCCATGAGCACAGCCTATGGCGCGATGGTGGTTTCGCAATGGTCTGGTGGTGGATTCGCAGGACCTGCATGGTGGATTCGCAGAAGCATGTTGGTGGCCAGCACGTCTTGGGAACCTCCGGGGCGGAAAGTTGGCGAGTTCGGTCCGGGCGCGGCTGACGGTTAGAGTGACGAGCACACGACTGGCGCAGGTGGGGGACCACCGGGGAGTGTGACCCGAGAAATTGGGTCGAGTGGCATCGACCGCCTGGGTGCCCTCATCGATTCCGTTGACCGATGAGGAGAGTGCTGTGCTCGATCAGATCACCATCAAGCGGGCCCTGGTGTCCGTCTACGACAAGACCGGTCTCGAGGACCTGGTCCGCGGGCTCCATGACGCCGGCGTCGAGCTCGTCTCGACCGGTGGCTCAGCCGCGCTGATCGAGAAGCTGGGCCTGCCGGTCACCAAGGTCGAGGACCTGACCGGCTTCCCCGAGTGCCTCGACGGCCGCGTGAAGACGCTGCACCCGCGCGTGCACGCCGGCATCCTGGCCGACCGCCGCCTCGACTCCCACGTCGAGCAGCTCAAGGAGCTCGAGGTCGAGCCCTTCGACCTGGTCGTCTCCAACCTCTACCCGTTCGTGCAGACCGTCGCCTCCGGCGCCGGCCCGGACGAGGTCGTCGAGCAGATCGACATCGGCGGGCCCTCGATGGTCCGGGCCGCCGCCAAGAACCACCCCTCCGTCGCGATCGTGACCTCGCCGGAGCAGTACGCCGACACCCTCGCTGCTGCCGCCGCGGGTGGGTTCACCTACGATCAGCGCAAGGCGCTCGCCGCGGCCGCGTTCGTCCACACCGCGACGTACGACGTGGCCGTCGCCTCCTGGATGGGCTCCGTGCTCACCGACACCTCCGATGGCACCGGCTTCCCGGCCTGGGTCGGCGGGACGTACGAGAGGTCGAGCGTTCTTCGCTACGGCGAGAACCCGCACCAGAAGGCGGCGCTCTACCTGAACGGTCATGGACCGGCCGGGCTGGCCAGCGCGGAGCAGCTCCACGGCAAGGAGATGTCCTACAACAACTACACCGACACCGACGCCGCCCGACGCGCCGCCAACGACTTCGCCGAGCCGGCCGTCGCGATCATCAAGCACGCCAACCCGTGTGGTCTGGCCGTCGGTGAGGACATCGCCGAGGCACACCGTCGCGCCCACGCCTGCGACCCGGTGTCCGCCTTCGGTGGCGTGATCGCCGCCAACCGCCCGGTCTCGGTCGAGATGGCCAGGCAGGTCGCCGACGTCTTCACCGAGGTCATCGTGGCTCCGGGCTACGAGGACGGCGCCGTCGAGATCCTGCAGGCCAAGAAGAACATCCGGATCCTGGTGGCAGCCGCCGACGAGAGCGCCGCGGTCGAGACCCGGCCGATCTCCGGTGGCCTGCTCATGCAGCAGGTCGACCACGTCGACGCCGAGGGTGACGACCCGGCCTCGTGGACGCTGGCCACGGGTGAGGCCGCCGACGAGGCCACCCTGGCCGACCTGGCCTTCGCCTGGAAGGCCTGCCGCTCGGCGAAGTCCAACGCCATCCTGCTCGCCTCAGACGGCGCCTCGGTCGGCATCGGGATGGGCCAGGTCAACCGGGTCGACTCCTGCCGTCTGGCGGTGGAGCGGGCCAACACCCTCGCCGAGGGCGCTGAGCGTGCCCGCGGGGCCGTCGCAGCCTCCGACGCCTTCTTCCCCTTCGAGGACGGCCCACAGATCCTGATCGACGCCGGCGTCAAGGCGATCGTCCAGCCCGGCGGCTCGATCCGTGACGAGCTCACCATCAAGGCCTGCGAGGCGGCCGGGGTGACGATGTACTTCACCGGCACGCGACACTTCGCCCACTGACGCACCAGCGCCGAGTCGGCTCGTTCTAACGCGCCGGCTCGGCGCGAGATCGTGTCAGAACGCGCCGACTCGGCCTGCGATCTGGTCAGGATGCGCCGGGTCGGCGTCGCGTACAAGGAATACAGAGACTCGAGTGACAGGATTGACATCGTGACAGCACAGAAGCTGGACGGCACCGCGACGCTGAAGGCGATCAAGGCCGAGCTCGCCGAGCGGATCGAGAAGCTGAAGGCCCAGGGCATCACCCCGGGTCTCGGCACCGTGCTGGTGGGCGACGACCCGGGGAGCCGGTGGTACGTCAACGCCAAGCACAAGGACTGCGCCGAGATCGGCATCGAGTCGATCCGGGTGGACCTGCCGGGCACTTCGACCCAGGAAGAGGTCGAGGCCGAGATCGACCGGCTCAACGCCGACCCGGCCTGCACCGGCTTCCTGGTGCAGCAGCCGACCGGTCTGGACGAGTTCGCGCTGCTCTCCCGCGTCGCCCCGGAGAAGGACGTCGACGGGCTGCACCCGTACAACCTCGGCAAGCTGGTCCTCGGCGAGGAGGGTCCGCTGCCCTGCACCCCGGTGGGCTGCATCGAGCTGCTCCGCCGCCACGGCGTGGAGCTCAACGGCGCCGAGGTGGTCGTGGTCGGTCGCGGGCTCACCGTCGGCCGCCCGCTGGGCCTGCTGCTGACCCGCCGCAGCGAGAACGCCACGGTCACCCTGTGCCACACCGGCACCCGCGACCTCGCCGCACACACCCGCAACGCTGATGTCGTGGTCGCCGCCGCAGGCGTGCCCGGCATCATCACGAAGGACATGGTCAAGCCCGGCGCGGCGCTCTTGGACGTGGGCGTCTCTCGCGTCGACGGTAAGATCGCAGGAGACTTGGCCGATGACGTGTGGGACGTGGCTGGTTGGGTGTCGCCGAACCCGGGTGGGGTGGGTCCGATGACACGGGCCATGCTGCTCTCCAATATCGTCCTCACCGCCGAGAAGGCTCTCGAAAGGCTCTGACCGTGTCCGTCCACCCACCGCTCAGCACGACACCGGCCACGCCGGAGACTCCCGCCCCGGCGGCAGCGGCCGCTGAGCACGAGAAGACGGACCCCGAAGACGTACGCAGCTTCCCCTCGACCATCGGCGGGATCGTCTATCTCGGGGTGCTGACGGCGGCGCTCGCGGGTCTCGGCCTTGTCGGCTTCGGCCACTGGCGGGTGGGCATCATCGTTCTCGCCGGCGGGGTGGGGGCCGCGTCGTTGGCGCGTGCGGTGCTGCGTACGAAGGATGCCGGGATGCTGGCGGTGCGCAGCCGTTGGTTCGACGTGATTCTGCTGGCTCTGGCCGCGGGTGCGCTGTGGATCCTCGCGGTGACCGTGCCCGGTGAATGAGAACGTAGAGACCACGAAGGCCGCCCCGAGGGGCGGCCTTCGTGCTTGTGATGACTACTGCTCGATCGGGACCCATTCCTGCTTGGCGTAGTCCCAGCGCCAGCCGTCCTGCTCGTAGACCGGCAGGTCGCCCTCGGTGGTCTGGGTCGGCTGCTGCCAGGCCTGCTGGCCGCCGTTGCCGCCGTTTCCGGCGCCGCCGGAGACGATGGTCCGGTCGCTGGTCTCGGGAGCGGCCGGCGCCGTCGGGTCTGCGGCCGGGGCAGCGGGCGCAGCGGGTGCCGCGGGCGCAGCAGCAGGGGTGGCCGCCGCGGCGGGTGCTGCCGGGGCCGCAGTCTGAGCGTCCCACTGGAAGCTGTGGGCGGGGGCCATGCTGTCGCCGCCGAAGGCGAGGCCCGCTCCCGCGATCTCGGAGCCGTCCTTGTTGAAGAGCATCGGGTAGACGAACCCGGCGAGGGCACCGCCGAGGGCGGGGACGATCAGGAAGACCGGGAGGTTGATCAGCGCGTCGGTGCCGGAGAAGAGGGCGGGGCCGAACGACCGGGCGGGGTTGACCGAGGTGCCGGTCAGCGGGATGCCGACGAAATGGATCGCGGCCAGCGCGAGACCGATGGCCAGCGGTGCTGCGGTGGCGTTGGTCCCTGCACGCTTGTCGGTGACACCGAGGATGATGAAGACGAAGATGACGGTGAGCACGAGCTCGACGAGGATCGCGCCGATGAGTCCGGTGCCGGCTCCGTCGCCGAAGCGGTTGGCGCCGAGTCCGCCGTCGTTCCACGAGTTGTAGCCGGACGAGAGCGCGATGAGGAACAGCACGATCGCGCCGATGATGGCGCCGACGAACTGAGCTCCGATGTAGGCGCCCGCGTCCTTCCAGCCGATCCGGCCGGCTGAGGCCACGCCGAGGGTCACGGCCGGGTTGAAGTGGCCACCGGAGATGCGACCGAAGGTGTAGGCGCCGATCACGACGGCGATACCGAAGGCCAGGCCGACGGCCGCGACCTCGAGACCCCAGGTCACGTTTCCGGGCCCGGCGTGGGTGGCGCCGGCGACGACCGCGACGACTGAACCACAGCCGAGGAATACGAGAATGAATGTCCCGATGACCTCGGCTGCGAGTTTCTGGATGAAGGTCGGCTCAGCTGCCGACAGAGATTCCTCGGTCATGTCCCCTTAAGCCCTTCAATGTCGGTTGACGTCGGTCAGAGCCTTCGATCCCGGAGAAGCTGGTCCGACCGGCGGGCAGACCCCTCAGGCATCAGCAGTCACCTGAACAACATGGAGGTGTTGACACACAGTAACTCTTTTGCGACGGCACATCGTGGTGCTTAGGTAGGGCGGGGCGGTGTCGCATCGGGTATCAGGTATCTTGACGTCAAGGCACTTTCCCGTATGCCCGGGTCCCCGACCTCAGTCAGCAGCACCGCAGACCGCAACTTGTCAGGAGTAGCCACACCAATGGCCGCACGAATCATCTACACCCACACCGACGAGGCGCCGCTGCTCGCGACGTACTCCTTCCTTCCGATCGTCTCGGCCTACGCGGCCAAGGCGGGCGTCGAGGTCGAGACGCGTGACATCTCCGTGGCCTCGCGCATCCTGGCGCAGTTCGGCCTCGCCGACGACGCCCTCGGCGAGCTCGGTGACCTGGCGAAGACGCCGGAAGCCAACATCGTCAAGCTGCCCAACATCTCCGCCTCCATCCCGCAGCTCAAGGCCGCTGTCAAGGAGCTGCAGACCCAGGGCTTCGAGATCCCCGACTACCCCGAGGCGCCCAGCACGCCTGAGGAGGAGGAGATCCGGGCCAAGTACGACAAGGTCAAGGGCTCCGCGGTCAACCCGGTCCTTCGTGAGGGCAACTCCGACCGTCGCGCGCCGGGCTCGGTCAAGGCGTACGCCAAGGCCCACCCGCACACCAACAAGCCGTTCGGTGAGGGCTCGAAGACCGCTGTCGCCACCATGGGCGAGCACGACTTCAAGTCCAACGAGAAGTCCGTGACGCTCGCTGCTGACGACACCCTCTCGATCGTTCTCGAGAAGGCCGACGGCTCGACCGAGACGCTGCTGGCCGAGCTGCCCGTGCTCGCTGGTGAGATCGTCGACGCCACGAAGATGGAGGCCGCTCACCTGCACGCCTTCCTCGCCAACGCGATCGCGAAGGCGAAGTCGGAGGACGTGCTGTTCTCGTTGCACCTCAAGGCGACGATGATGAAGGTCTCCGACCCGATCATCTTCGGCCACGTCGTGAAGGCCTTCTTCAAGGACGTCTTCGACAAGTACGGCGAGGACCTGGCCAAGGCCGGTCTCTCCGCCAACGACGGCCTCGGCTCCATCCTGCCGGGCCTTGACGCGCTGCCCAACGGCGCTGAGATCAAGGCGGCGTTCGAGTCGGCGCTGGCGAACGGCCCGAGGCTCTCCTACGTCAACTCCGACAAGGGCATCACCAACCTGCACGTGCCCTCCGACGTGATCATCGACGCCTCGATCCCGGCGCTGGTCCGTAACGGCGGCAAGCTCTGGGGCGTCGATGGCGGCGAGGACGACACCCTCGCGGTGATCCCGGACTCCTCCTACGCCGGCGTCTACCGATGCGTCATCGAGGACGTGAAGAAGAACGGCCCGCTCGACCCGGCCACGATCGGCACCGTCCCCAACGTCGGTCTGATGGCGCAGAAGGCTGAGGAGTACGGCTCCCACGACAAGACCTTCGAGATCGCCGCCGCTGGCACCGTACGCATCCTCAACAAGGCCGGCGACGTGCTGATCGAGCACGACGTCGAGGCCGGCGACATCTGGCGCGCCTGCCAGACCAAGGACATCCCGGTACGCGACTGGGTGAAGCTGGCCGTCAACCGCGCCCGCGACTCCAAGACCCCGGCCATCTTCTGGCTCGACGAGTCGCGCGCGCACGACGCGGAGCTGATCAAGAAGGTCGCCACCTATCTGACCGAGCACGACACGGAGGGCCTCGAGATCAAGATCCTCGCGCCCGACCTGGCCACGGCGTACTCCCTCGAGCGCCTGCGCAACGGCGAGGACACGATCTCGGTCACCGGCAACGTGCTGCGCGACTACAACACCGACCTCTTCCCGATCCTCGAGGTCGGTACGTCGGCGAAGATGCTCTCCATCGTCCCGCTGATCGCCGGCGGCGGTCTCTTCGAGACCGGTGCGGGCGGCTCGGCGCCGAAGCACGTGCAGCAGCTGGTCGAGCAGGACTACCTCCGCTGGGACTCGCTGGGTGAGTTCTTCGCGCTGGTGCCCGCCTTCGAGAAGTACGCCGAGCAGGCCTCGGCCCCGGCGGCGAAGGTGCTCGCGGCCGCGCTGGACCGGGCGACCGCGACATTCCTCGAGAACGACCGCTCCCCGGGCCGCAAGCTCGGCACGACCGACAACCGCGGCTCGCACTTCTACCTCGGCCTCTACTGGGCCCAGGAGCTCGCCGCGCAGACCGAGGACACCGAGCTCGCCGCGGCGTTCAAGCCTCTCGCGGAGACGCTCGCAGCCAACGAGTCCAAGATCGTCGAGGAGCTCCTCGCGGTCCAGGGCAAGCCGGCCGACATCGGCGGCTACTACCTGCCCGACGCCGAGAAGGTCACCGCCGTGATGCGTCCCTCCGCGACGCTCAACGAGGCGATCGACTCTCTCTGAGGCAACCCAACTCGCGTCGGCCCGGCACGGACTCCGTGCCGGGCCGGCGTATCTTCCGGACATCTTCCCGGCGGACGTGACCTTGCTCTCCAGAACTTTCTTCCGATTCCTATACATGCAGGTCAGCGTCGTGTTCGCCGTCGATGAGCGGCGGAAAACCTTTAGGTAAGTGTCGGTGGTCACGAATACCGTGATCCTCTGATGACTGCGACGCTCTCGACTCCGCCCGCGCCCACCTCGGGCAAGGCTCTCGGAGTCCCCGCCAGCCCTGCCGACCCGAGCCGGCAGGTCGACTGGCGACGCCTCAAAGGGCCGGTGACGCTTGCGGCGCTGATCGCCCTCGCGGTCGCCATGGTGGCCCAGTCGATCGGCACCGTCGTGGCCGGCCGGCTGGCCGAGAACCCGACCGCCAGCCTGGTCGGGTGGCTGGCGTTGTGCGTGATCGGCGCCTCGCTGATCGACTCGACGGCGAAGATCGGCTGGGTCGGGGTCGCCGACCGGGTCGAGGGCAAGCTGCGTGAGGACGTCCTCCAGGCTGCCATGCGTCAGCCGCTCTCCGAGCTGAGCGAGCAGGCCGTCGGGGAGATCCTCGACCGCGTCGACGACGACTCCCACGAGGTCGGCAACCTGCTGCGCTGGCAGTTCTGGATGCTGTTCCGCTCGATCTTCGCGGCGCTGCCGATGTGGATCGTGGCCAGCTTCACCTGGTGGCCGGCGGCGTTGCTGTTCCCGTTGCTCGCGGGGCTCACCTGGGTCTTCATCCGCGCGCTGCTGGGCAAGATCTCGGGTCTCAAGGTCATCGAGGAAGCGGCGTGGACCGACCATGCGGCGGTGCTCGAGGAAGGCATCGCGGGGCGTGACGACCTGCGCACGAGCCTGGGCCAGGCCCACGTCGTGGCTCGGGTCGCAAGGCTGTCGGCGATCGTCCACGAGAAGTTTCGAACCGTGGTCACGGTCGAGGCGAAGGTCGCCCGCCGTGCTGGCGTGCTGCTCCACTCGCTGCTGGCCGGCATCGGCATCGCCGGCGTCGCGCTGGCAGGTTCGGATCGGCTCGGGATCAGCGCGCTGGTGACGTTGTTCCTGGTCACAAGCACTTTTGTTGGGCAGATTGCGATGCTCGCCATGCACCTCCCCGACATCCAGGCGGGCCTGGGCGCGGTGATCCGGCTGCGCCAGATGATGGCCAGCGTTCCCGAGCCCGAAGGCGGTGCCTCGGTGCCCGGCGGAGGCGCGCTGGAGGTCGAGCTGCGTGACCTGAGCTTCTCCTACGCTGAGGGCACCTTCGCCCTCCAAGACATCTCGCTGACGGTGCCGCCGGGTGACACGATCGCGCTGGTGGGGCGCACCGGCTCGGGGAAGTCGACGCTCGCCTCGCTGCTATCTCGCGCCGTCGAGCCGCCGCGTGGGTCGGTCTTCCTGGGCGGTGTCGACGTACGCGACCTCGACCTGCAGCAGCTGCGGGCCTCCGTGGGCGTGGTGACGCAGCGTACGGAGATCCTGGCCGGGACTCTCGCCGAGAACATCGCGATCTTCGACGACACCCGCCCGCGAGAGGACATTGAACGAGCGGTCGCCACGCTCGGGCTCTCGGAATGGGTCGAGGGTCTGCCCGACGCCCTAGACACGTTGCTCGGCCCCGGTGGCACTTCACTGTCGGCGGGGGAGGAGCAGCTGGTCGCCTTCGCCCGGCTGCTCGTGCGCGACGTGCGAGTGGTCGTTCTCGACGAGGCGACGGCGCGGATGGATCCGCTCACCGAGCGCCGGGTCGTCGCGGCCGCCGACCGGCTGCTCACGGGCCGTACGGGCATCTTGATCGCCCACCGGCTCTCCACCATCGAGCGGGCGCCGCACGTTGCGGTGCTCGACCACGGCCGGGTGATCCAGCACGGTCTGCGTGCCTCGCTGGCGACGGCGCCCGGGCCGTTCCGGGATCTGCTGGAGGCCAGCCGCACCGACCGCCACGGCCCGCCCGACCCGGACGTCAAGCCGATCGACCACTCCACTCTCGATCATGTGGCCACCGGAAACGTCGGCGGAAAGCGTCGCTCCGGCACGCCGCCGAAGGTGGCCGAGGTCGGCACTGGGCCGTCGCTCGCCCGCGGGATCAGCCACGCCCTGTTCATCCGCCCCGAGTGGGGCGTCGCGGGCGCGCTGCTCTTCCTGTTCGCGTCGATGACCGGTGCACAGGGTGCCTTCACGGGCCTGCTGTGGGGGCGGATCGTGGAGTCTCTGCAAGACGGCGGGCAGCCGACCGTGATGACGGTGCTGCTGGTGGTCAGCCTGCTGGCCGCACCGCTGATGCTTGCCGATGCGTTCTACCGCTACCCGCGCTGGTGGATCGAGGTCATGCTGCGGGCCCGGATGGCGGTGCTCTACGGCCAGACCAGCCAGCACCGTCTGACGCGCACCCCGCCGGGCGAGGTCGTCGCGCGGTCGATGGACGCGGACCGGTACGCCCGGTATGCCGACCGCTGGGTCGACTTCGTCAACGGCCTCATCATCGCGGCGGTCACGGCCCTGCTCGCGGGCACCGCGCTCGCCGGAGCCGTGCTCCTGGTCGTCATGGTCGCCTCCGCGTTGGCCTCCGCGGTCGGTCGACCGATCGCAGGTCGCTCGGCCTCGGCCTCATCCGCTGCTCGCGCCCGGTTCGGCCGCGCGGTGGTCTCCGCGCTGGAGTCTGTACGCACCGTGAAGCTGGCCGCGGCCACCCCGCAGGTCCACGCCCACCTGCAGCACGTGGACTCCGGCCGGGTGGAGGCGGCGGTGAAGGAGCACCGGGTGCAGGCGTTCCTCGACGGCGTGCCTGCGCTCATGGTGCAGTGCGGCGTCGTGGCCGCCTGGGCGATCTACTTCGGCGGCGGCTGGGGTCTGGCCACCGCGCTGCTGGTGGCCAACGCGGTCTCGGGCTTCGACTGGTTCGGCCGAGTGGCCGGCATGGTCGTCACCGAGGCTCCCGGCACCCGGGCGTGGCAGAAGGAGACCAGCCGCTTCTCCGGCGGCCGTGACCTGATGGAGCTGCCACCGGGCGTCGACCTGGTCTCCGGTGCGGCTCCGACTCCGGGCCCGGTCGAGCAGATCCCGCTCCACTCGCTGGAGCTCTCGGCCCTGTCGGCGGTTCACGATGACGGCACCATCGGCGTCTCGGACGTCTCGCTCACGATCTCGCGCGGCGAGCTGGTCCTGCTCGTGGGGCAGGTCGGCTCCGGCAAGTCGTCCCTGCTGGCGTCGCTCGCGGGCCTCATCGAGCACACCGGCACGATCCGGTGGAACGACGAGCTGGTCGAGGACCCCCAGTCCTTCCTGAGGCCTGGCCAGGTCGCGTACGTCGCTCAGGTGCCGCGGGTGCTCTCCGGCACCTTCTCCGACAACATCCGCCTGGGCCACGACCGGCCGTTCGACAACCCGGTCGCCGACGCGCGGCTCGAGCTCGACGTCAAGGAGGCCGGCGGCCCGGACGCGATCGTCGGTCACCGCGGCGTACGCCTCTCCGGGGGACAGGTCCAGCGACTCGCCCTGGCGCGGGCGCTGGCCGCCGAGACCGAGCTGCTCCTGGCTGATGACGTCTCCAGCGCGCTCGACGCGGCCACCGAGATCGAGCTCTGGCGGGCGCTCCGCGACCGGCACACCACGGTCATCGGAGCCACCTCGAAGCGGGCTGCTCTCGCCCAGGCCGACCGCGTCGTCGTCATGGTCAACGGCGAGGTCGCCGCGGTGGGTCCGTGGACCGAGCTGGCCCCGGCGTGGTCCCACCTCGCCGGCTGACCCCGCCGAAGCGTCACCCCCGTCGTTCGAGTGGGCACGTCGGTGCCCACTCGAACGACGCACGTGACGCCTCGGTTCTCGGGGGTGACGCCTCGGCCTCAGGCGGCTTCGCCGCGCTCGAGCGTGTGGCGCAGCGCAGCAGCATCCACGCCGAGGGCCCGTAGAGCAGCATGTCCTTCCCCCTCCGCGCGGAGGATGCCGAGCAGGATGTGCTCGGTGCCGATCGATCGGTCCTTGAGCCGGATCGCCTCGCGCAGCGAGAGCTCGAGGACCTTCTTCGCGTCCTTGGTGAAGGGGATGTGCCCGCCGAATCGGCGATGTGGCTTCCCGCTGTCCAGAGCGCCGGCTCCGAAGACCTCCTCCACCTTGGAGCGCACTGCCTCCAGGTCGATCCCGAGCGTCGACAGCGCGTCCGCGTCGTCGTTGCCGAGGCGTCCGTGGGCCCGCTCGATCTCCGCCCGCAGCGCATCGGCATCGACCCCGGCCTCGGCGAGCGCGCGGGCAGCGGACGAGTCGGCGCTGGAGCCGATCGCCAGCAGCAGGTGGTCGTCGCCGATGCGCTCGTGACCGAGCTCGGTGCCGTACGTCTGCGCGGCGACCACTGCATCGCGGGCCGGCTTCGTGAACCTCTCAAACATCACATCTCCTTTCGACAAGCTCAGGACATCGCCTTCGCGTACTTCTTGTGGACCGCCTGTCGGCTGACCTCCAGCGCGTCGGCGATCTCCTGCCAGGCCCACCCCTGTCGGCGGGCGTTCGCCACCTGCAGCCGCTCCAACGAGTCGGCGAGGCGACGCAGTGCGAGCGCGGCGCGCAACCCGGTCCTCGGGTCGGCGCTCGCGGCCGACTCGGCGAGATCCTTCGCATCTGTCATGGTGTCAATATAGGTTGACATGGCCGCGACGTCAACCCGAGTTGACAAATGCGGTCGAGGCGTCACTCCCGTCGGCCGAGTGGGCATCGCAGCACGCTTGCTGTGCCATGTCGCGGCGGGGCACGACGTCGTGCTCGATTTCGGATTCTGGTTCCGGCGACAACGCGATGAGTTCCGCGCGCTGCT
>NZ_JBEXSD010000066.1:0-28162 GCF_040613495.1 Nocardioides sp. NPDC006273
CTCCAGGTGCGCGACGGCGCGGGCGTCGCCCCAGGAGGCGGAGAAGCCGTAGTGGAGCACCGCCCTCGCCGACCTTCTCGAATCTGCTCTTGGTGCCATCGAAACCTCCCTCGAAGAACTCCTCGCGATGGACCCGACCTACTGGCGCACCAGCCAGAAGAAGGACTACCTGGCCCGGGTGGAGAAGCTCCAAGCTCAACAGGCAGCGTTGACGCTGCGGGTCCTCGCTGTCTCCGGTGACATCGCCGCCGAGACCGGCGACAAGGACGCCTCCGCGTGGATGCGTGCCGAGCTGCTGGTCGACAAAGGCACCGCGCGGACGCAGATCAAGCTCGCCCACGCTGTGACGAAGTACGAGCTGGTCGCAGCCGGCCTCGCCGAGGGTGTCCTCTCCGAGGCGAAGGCCACCGTGATCACCAAAGCCCTCGACAAGGTCGACGCTGACCCGGTCGCCACGAGCGAGGACCTGGTCCTGGCCGAGAAACTGCTGGTCGACTACGCCGACCTCGCCACGGCCAACGAACTCCAGACCGCCGGTGGACGGGTCCTGGCCAAGATCGACCCGGCTCGGTTCGAAGAAGCCGAAGCCAAAGCCCTCCTCGCCGAGGAAGAACGCGCCCAGCAGAAGACCGCGCTGCGTGTGTGGGACAACCACGACGGGACCGTCGGGTTCGAGGGTGTGCTGCCGACATCGATCGGGGTGAGGTTCAAGAAGCAGGTCGAGGCCTGGGCCCAACCGCGTAAGCAGCAGCTGGTGGAGAAGGGTGCACCGTTGCCGCCGTGGGAGCGGATGCTGGGCCAGGGCTTCGCCCGCCTGATCGAGACCATCGACCCGACCGCCCTGCCCAGGCACGGCGGTGACGCGACCGTGGTCAACGTCGTGATCTCGCTCGAGGAGCTCCGCAAGGAGCTCGGAACCGCCACGTTGGGGTTCGACGAGGCCAACGGGACCACCATCACCGCCGCCGAGGCCCGGCGGATGGCGTGCAACGCCACGATCATCCCGTGGGTGCTGGGTGGTGACAGTGAGGTGCTGGACATGGGCCGGGCGAGCAGAGTCTTCGTCCCGATCCAGCGCAAAGCGCTGCGGCTCCAGCAGAAGTGCTGCCAAGCCGAGGGCTGCGACATGCCACCCGAATGGTGCGACGCCCACCATCTAGAACCATGGGCCGCCGGCGGAAGAACGGACCTCAAAGACGGCGTCCTGCTCTGTCCACACCATCACCGCCTGGCGCACAACCCTGCCTACGTTCATGAACGACTACCCGACGGCACCGTCCGTTTCACCCGCCGCACCTGATCCGGGCGGACAGCGTCCTCCCATCGACGTCCGGGGTCCGGCCCGGCTGAAGCCGTACTCGCGCGCCGATGCCCGAACACTGATTGCACATCGCTCCGCCGTCGGCTTCGCCCTGGCTGCGAAGATCCGTCAGGTCCCGGTCGAGGCCGGAGTCCTGGACAGGCCGTCAGCAAGTTCGCTCGTCCGCCTGCGTAGCGCGATCCAGGCTGCGACGACAACGATGAGGAGCATGACCACGTTGTGTGCGTACTTGGGTCCTGCCTCGACATCGCCGATGAGCGGGAAGTAGGTGAAGGCCAGCAAGCCCCGCACGAGCAGGTAGGCAGTGCCGACCGCCGCGGTGTGGCGGATCGTCCATGCACCGCTGCGGGAGGCCAGGAGAACAAAGGCCCCGAGCGTGGCTGTCATCGCGCCTGACAGGGCTAGGCCGAACCATGTCCCGGACAGCAGCTCGGGGACGAGCGCGAGGATCAGCGAGACGACCAGGACCTGCCACGCGGCTGGTCCTCGCGCACCGGTTCGAGCGTGGTCCACGCGCCGATTTTGGCCGATGACAGCGGCGCCGAGCAGCAGGGCGGCGACGACGCCAGCGGTGACGAGCAGCTGGACGGGGCTTCCCGAGCGTGACTCCGGGTCAGTCACGATCATCGCCGCGGCGATGACATAGGCGACCGCGGCCAGGACGGTGCCGATCGGGCCCAGCCACGGCTTCCGGGACCGAGCGGGCGCCCATGCCTCGGCCAGCGCTACCGGCGCGGCGAAGCTGAAGATCACGTGTCCGACGATGAAGGAGTAGGCGTTGTAGCCGCTGAGTCCCATGGACGGGATCAGGGTCGGCTCGCGGTTCTCAGCCCAGCCCTCGTACCCGCCGTAGTCGGCGCTGAACAGGGACTGGTCGATCAGGCCGGCCTGGGCCGTACCCAACGCCGCGAAGACCAGCAGCAGGCTCGGCCAGCCCCAGCCGAGGCGCCGGGCCAGCTCCCGGGCGAGCAATGCGGGCGCTCCGTAGAGGGCGCCGAAGAAGACCAGCGCGAAGGCGATCTTGCCGGGGTCGCCGGTGCTGTCACCGTACGCCGCCAACAGCTCGGCCCCGACGCCGCACAGCACCAGCAGGCCGGTGATCTGAAGGGCCTTGCCCCGATCACCTCGGGGTCCCTCTCCTGCCGTCCCCGCGCGCGAGCGTCGTGTCGCCAACCGTCGGCCCAAGGCGTACGCCGCGACAACCAGCCCCACGACCTGGACCCAGCGTGCGACGGCTACCGGCAGTCCGCGGTCACCGATCAGATCCGACCCGATGCCGGCGCCGACGGAGCCGATCGTCACCACGGTCACCGCGACCAGCCCGAGGATGGCACCGGCAGCGCCACGCAACCACCAGGCGGCCGCCGCGCCGACCAGCAGGATCGGCAAGCCGGGCGGGATCCGGAGCCCGCCGTCAGCTGCCGGCGGGCCGACTACGCCCAGGCCGATCAGGGCGAGCGACGCGACCAGCAGTCCGGCCGGGCCCGACCGTGGAGAGCTCATGGGCCCAGGCTATGAACCCAGGAGCTCGGCCACATCGACCTTCGGTCGCTGCGAACTCGACTTTGGTCGCCGCGGTCTCAGGCTTCCGCCGACGACTCCTCCGTGGCCGGCTCCTCCGCCGACGAGTCCTCCGCGGAAGCACCCTGGCGCCGCGGCCGCCAGAATGCGGCGAGCAGGAGCGCCGTGCCGAGGACACCGCCGCCGAGCGCCACCGCTCCACCGATCCAGCCGTCGTAGACGATGCCGAGGGCCGAGTCGAGCGAGATCGTCCCGGGACCGGTGACGCCGAGGACGACCGCGACGACGGCCAGGATCATCACGTACTCCCAGCCCTCCTTGAAGACGAAGAACCCGTTCGGCCGGTGTGCCAGCAGCGCGGCGACGAGCATCACCCCGACGACACCGGCGGCGGCCAGCGGCGTGATGAGGCCCAGGATCAGCAGCACGCCGGCAACGATCTCGGTCACCACGCTCGTCCACGCCTGCAGGGTGCCGTGGCGCAGGCCGAGGCTCTCGAACCAGCCGGCGGTGCCGGCGATCTTGCCGCCTCCGCGCCAGTGGTTGACGCCGTGAGCGATCATCGTGCCGCCCACGGCAAGACGGAGCAGCATCAGGGCAAGGTCGACGGGGTCCATCAAAGGTTTCCTCGGTGTTGTGGGATTCGAGTTGCCCACCCTAGGCCGTGCCTCGCAAACCGGCGAGGAGGGCTCAGCGCGGCGCCAGGATCCGCAGCTGCAGCATCGCCGCGAAGCGCTGCTCGGGATCGGAGAGGTCCAGGCCGCTGACCTGCTCGAGCCTGCGCAGACGGTAGCGCAGCGTGTTCGGGTGGATGAAGAGGGTCGCGGCTGCGGTGCGTACATCGCCATTGGCGTCCAGCCAGGCGTCCAGGGTCTCGGAGAGGCCGGAATCGTTGCGCTCGTCGTAGTCGAGCAGCCGCGCGATCGGGCCCACAGGGCGCTCGCCGCGCGCGGCCGCGAGGTCGCGGAGCTCGAGGAGCAGCGACTGGGTGTAGACGTCGGAGAGCCGGGCCACCGACCGCGACGCGGTGCCGGGGGCGACGCCGTCGCGGAGCACTCGCAGCGCCCGGTTGGCGGCCTCGCGCGAGGCGACGATCGCGCTGACGTCCGAGGCGACGCCGCCCACGCCGACGACCACGGGCAGCCGGGCGCCCAGGCGCTCGCAGAACTCTCGGGCCAGCCGGGCCGCCCGCTCCTCGGGCTCGGCGCCGTCGCCGGGAAGCGGGACCAGGGCGTACGCGACGCCGCCGACGACCGCGACCGCCGAGGCCGGCACGGCGGCCGAGAGATGCACCGCGAGCGCGTCGGCCGCGCGCTGGAGGCTGCTGGCGCCACCCGGGTCGGGCTCGTGGTCGACCGAGGACTCGTGCCGCAGCGCCAGGGCGAGCACCACCACCGGCCGACCTGCCAGTCCCAGCCGACCCAGCGCATCCCGGGCGCCGGCACCACCTTCGAGCACCGAGCTGACCAGGTCCGTACGCAGCCGCCGCTGCACGTCGGCGCCGGCCCGCACGCGCAGCATGTGGAGGGCGACCAGGCTGGCGGCATCGCGCAGCGCCGCGCTCCGCTCGGGCGTGACCTCGCCGTCCATCGCGGCCCAGATCGAGCCGAGCACCTCGTCTCCGGCACGCACGGCGATCGCGACGCGCTGCTTGCTGATCCTGTCCTCGTCGAGCCGGGCCGGGTCGACGACGACGGGTCGGTTCTCGCGATAGAGCTCGCGGAAGACGCCGAGGTCGGTGAGCATCCGGGCGTAGCGTTCAGGCACCTGGCGGCCGATGACCGTCTCGACCCGGGAGGCGTCGGCCTCGTCCTGACGGCCGGAGAAGGCGAGCACCCGGGAGCTGCGGTCCTCGATCGTCACCGGTGCGTCCAGCAGCGCGCCGATCGCGTTGGCGACCGCGAAGAGGTCACCAGAGGGCAGCCCGCCGAGCGTCTCGGCCTCGGCCGGGCCGATGTCGCCCTCGGCCAGCAGCGAGCGCAACAGCGCGGTCAGCTGTGCCCAGGTCGCGCCGCGACGCAGCCCGAGCAGGGCGATCCGGGCGTCGTCGACCGCGGCGGACAGGTCCGTGGTCGGCACGACGGGTGCACGTACGACCAGCCCGACGGCCCCGCGGCGTCCCACCTCCCGGACGAGCCCGGGCAGCTCGCCCGCCGGCACCCCGACTGCCAGGACCAGCGCTCCGGCAGGGTGGACCGGCTCGTCGTCGGGGTCGTGGATGACCACTCCCCCGATCTCGCCCTCGTGAGCCGGGTCGCCGGCCAGCAGCTCCAGCAGCGAGTCACCCAGATCGTCGAGGACTCGCCCCAGACTCGCTCGCGGACGCTGGCTCACGCCCGGCATCCTAGGACCCTGCCGAGGCGAGCGGGATCCATTCGGTCGACGTGGTGAACGACGCCAGCGCCTCGGGCACCGGGGTGACACCCAGGCCCGGCCGGGTCGGGACGGTCATGTGGCCGTCCTCGATCGTGAGCGGCTCGGTGATGTCGGTGCGGTAGAACCGGTCGGAGGCGGAGATGTCGCCGGGCAGCGTGAACCCCGGCAGCGCCCCGAGCGCGGCGTTGGCCGCGCGGCCCAGGCCGGTCTCGACCATGCCACCGCACCAGACCGCGAGCCCGTGGGCGGCGGCGAGGTCGTGGATGCGTACGGCCTCCAGGTAGCCGCCCACGCGGCCGGGCTTGATGTTGATGATCGAGCAGGCGCCCATGCTGATCGCGGCGGCCGCGGTCTGGGCCGAGACGATTGACTCATCGAGGCAGACCGGCGTACGGATCTGCCGGGCCAGCGTCGCGTGGCCGAGCACGTCCTCCTCCTCCAGCGGCTGCTCGATGAGCAGCAGGTCGAAGGGATCCAGCTTGGCCAGGTGGCGGGTGTCGCGCAGCGTGTAGGCGGTGTTGGCGTCGACCTGCAGCGGGATGTCACCGAACCGCTCCCGCACCGCGGCGACGGGTTCGATGTCCCAGCCCGGCTCGATCTTGAGCTTGATCCGCACGTAGCCGGCATCCAGGTAACCGCCGACCACCTCCAGCAGCTGCGGGACGGAGTCGAAGATGCCGACCGAGACACCGCTCGGCACCCGCTCGTGCACAGCGCCCAGCTCGCGCGCCCAGGAGCGCCCCGCCGCACGCAGCTCCGCGTCGAGCACCGCCATCTCCAGCGCCGCCTTCGCCATCCGGTGTCCCTTGAACGGATGCAGCACCTTCCCGATCGCGTACGCCCCGTGCTGCTCGAGCTCGCCGGGGGCCGCAGCCAGGGCCGGGAGCAGGAACCGGCGGAGCACGTCGGCGGTCGCCTCGACGTACTCGGACGAGTAGAGCGGGTCCGCCATCGCGACGCACTCGCCCCAGCCCTCGCTCTGTGAGGTCACCGCGCGCAGCAGCAGGATGTCGCGCTCGGTCTGGGTGCCGAAGGAGGTCCGGAACGGCGACACCAGCGGCATCGACACCCGGCGCAGCTCGACGCCCTCCAGCCTCATGCCTTCCAGCTTCATTCGGTTCCTTCCGTCGGGGTCGTGCCGACCAGTAGATAGCCCTTGTCGCGGTCGAAGCCGGCCAGCCGGCCCGACTCCAGGCCCCTCAGCAGCTGCTCGCGGACCTTCGTACGCCACGCCCGGGCCTGGGCGGGGTCGGAGATCCGCAGCGCCTCGATGTCACCGGGGATCTCGACCCAGGAGCCGCCGGGCACATCGGCGACCTCGGCCGGGCGGGCGGCGCACGCGGCCGCCACCTCCGGTGAGTCCAGGCGCCAGTGCACCAGGATCCGGTCGCTGGCGTCCTCGGCGTCGTTGATGCCGTCGGCCATGGAGCCGTAGAAGTCCGGGAGGTACTCCGCGCCGCGCGCACCCAGCTTGCTCAGGTTGAAGTAGGCATTGCGGGCCACCAGCGGGTCGTAGGTCCACTCCATCAGCGTGATCCCGCGCTCCAGGCACCACGCCCGCTGGTGCAGCTTGAGCGCGAAGCCGGCGTGCCTGCCGGCCATCGACGGGACCACCCCGGCGATGTGGCTGTGCATCGCCCGGGCCGACGGCACCGAGTGGAACCCGACGCAGACACCGACCATCTCGCCGCCGCTACCGCCAGCCCCGTCAGCCCCGTCAGCCCCGTCAGCCCCGTCAGCCCCGTCAGCCCCGTCAGCCCCGTCAGCCCCGTCAGCCCCGTCAGCCCCGTCAGCACAGTCGAACGCACCGACGACGTAGCCCTCGGCCTTGCGCATCGCGCGCATCAGCTCGGACCCGAGCGGCGGGTTCTCGGGCACTCCCCAGATGCCGGCAAGCACCTGCTCGGCCCGCTGCAGCTCGGCGATGTCGTCGAGCTCACGGACCGTGATCCGGGCGGCCGCAGCGGCCCGAGCGTACGCCCCCCACGCCTCGGTCACGGCCTGCCTCCTGAAGGATCGGCGAGAGGATCAGCGAGCAGCTCGGTCAGCAGCCCGTGGAGCAGGACTGTGCGGTCGACCAGCCGGTCGACCAGGACATGCTCGTCCTCGGCGTGTGCCCCACCACCGACCGCGCCGAGACCGTCGAGCGTCGGCGTGCCGACCCCGGCGGCGAAGTTGCCGTCGGAAGCCCCGCCGACAGCCGCCTGCTCCGGCGCCGGCAGCCCGAGCCGGGCGGCGACCGAGACGGCCCGCTCGAACAGCTCCTTCGACAGCGCCTCCTCCAGCGGTGGCCGGTTGATCCCGCCGTGCACGACCAGCTCGGCGCCCGCCACCACCGGCGTGAGAGCGCGGATCCCGGCGTCGACCCGCTCCTGCTCGGCCCCGCTCCAGGCGCGTACGTCGACCGTGAACCGAGCCGCGCCCGGCACCGTGTTGAGCGTGGTTCCCGCCGTCGCGGACGTCGGCGTCACCGTCGTCCCCGCATCCTGGTCGGAGAGCGCGGCCACCGCCGGCACCTGGTGGGCCAGCTCGAGAGTCGCGTTGACGCCCTTCTCCGGCTCCAGGCCGGCGTGGGCGGCGCGTCCGACGACCTCGATCTCGTACATCGAGGTGCCCTTGCGGACCGTCTTGAGCGCTCCCCCGTCCGCGGAGGCCTCGAGCACGAGCACGGCCGACGCCTCCCGGGCCTCGGCCTCGATCAGCGCGCGTGAGGACGACGAGCCGAGCTCCTCGTCGCCCGTGACCAGGAGACAGACACCGTCGGGTGCGGGCAGCGCGGCGACCGCGTGGAAGGCCATGACCAGCCCGGCGAGCATGTCGAAGCAGCCCGGGCCTCTCAGGACACCGTCGGTGACGGCGTACGGGATCCTCTTCAGGGTGCCGTGCGGCCAGACCGTGTCGTGGTGACCGAGCACCAGAACCTGCGGCCCCGGCCCGAAGCGCCAGCGCAGATGGGTGACCCCGTCGACGACCACGCGCTCCGGCTGGACACCGAGGTGGGCGGCGCCGAGGCGCGCGACGACCTCGGCCGAGCGCGCGACGGCGTTCAGGTCGGAGGACGGTGACTCGCTCTCGACCAGCTCCCGGATGTCGGCCAGAAGCCGGTCGAGATCGATCTGAGGTTGACTCATTCAGGCCTTCTTCGGGGTCGCGCGGGCGCCGAAGTGGAGGTACTCCTCGCCGGTCGGCAACGTATAGAAGCGTACGGGGAAGTAGGCCGAGGACTTGTCGGGCTTGACGGCGAAGAGCGCCTCGGCGACCGGGACCAGCTCGTGCACCTCCGGCTCGGCGGCCCCCTCGATCTCGGCGACGGGCCCGGAGACGGTCGTACGCATCACCGGCTTTCCGTCGAGGACCAGGACCTCCTCCAGCACCGACTCGCGGGAGTACTCGCCGAGGAATGGCGTGATGTCGACCTCGGTCGCGTCGGCGGGGATCTCGAAGCGGTCCGGGAGGCGTACGTCGGCGAGCTCGGCGAAGATCTCCTCGAAGAGGTCCTGGTAGAGCGCGATGGCGCTGGCGACGTTGGTGTTGAGCGAGACCGCGATGCCGGCCTCGGGGAGCAGCCGCAGGAACGCGGCCTGGCCGATGGTGTTGCCGTCGTGGCCGATCGCGCGGGCGCCGTGCCAGTCGCAGCGGAACCAGCCCAGTCCCCAGGAGTCACCGAGCAGGTCCTTCTCCGGGCACTCGACCTGGAAGTCGGCCATCGCCGCCACCGAGTCGGCGGAGAGCACCCGGGTGCCGTCCTTCGCCGTGCCGCCGGCCAGGTGCATCCGGGCGAAGGCGAGCACGTCGGCGGCGGTCGCGGTGATCAGGCCGGCCGGCCCGACCGAGCGCGGCAGCCCCCAGACCGGAGCGGGAGCGATGTCCTCGCCGGCGCCCAGGTGACCCATGGCGTGCGCGTGGACCATCGCCTCCTCCGGCAGGGTGCCGGTGTGGGTGAGCCCGAGCGGGTCGAAGAGCCGCGCCTTCATCGCCTGGTCCCAGGTCTGCCCGGTGACCACCTCGATGACGCGGCCGAGCAGGACGTAGCCGGAGTTGCAGTAGGACCAGGTGGCGCCCAGCGGGTGGTTCTGGGCAGCCTCGCCGAGCCGGGCGACGTACTTCTCCAAGACGTCGTCGCCGCGCCCGGTGTCGGTGAAGACGTCGCCGTCGATGCCGCTGGTGTGGGTGAGCAGGTGATGGATGGTGACCTTCTCGGTGACCTCCGGGTCGCGCAGGTCGAGGTCCTCGATGATCTCCTTGACCGGGGTGTCGAGGGCGAGCCTGCCCTCGTCGACCAGCTGCATCACCACGGTCGCGGTCCAGACCTTGGAGATGGAGCCGATCTGCCAGACCGAGTCGGTCGTGGCGGGCTGACCGGTGCCGAGATGGAGCACTCCGGTGGCGGTGGTGAAGAGCTCGTCCTCGGCGCCGTCGCGGCCGACGCGGAGGATGCCGAGCTGGGCTCCGGGGACGCCGTGCTTCTTCGTCAGGTCGGTGAGCCGGGCCAGCCAGTGGGCGGGATCGATGGTCATCAGGTCTCCTTCTCGGGGGTGTGCGGAGTCCCGCCCGGTACGGCGGCGAGAAGCTCTCGGGTGTAGTCGTGGGTCGGGTTCTCCAGCACGTCGGCGGTCGGCCCGTGCTCGACGATGCGCCCCTGGCTCATCACTGCGACCGTGTCGGCCACGTAGCGCACGACGGCCAGGTTGTGCGAGATGAACAGCATCGAGAGGCCGAGCTCGCGCTGCATCTCCCGGACGAGGTTGAGTACGGCGCCCTGGACCGAGACGTCGAGGGCGGAGGTGATCTCGTCGGCGATGAGCACCTCCGGCTTCCCGGCGAGGGCCCGGGCCAGGGCGACGCGCTGCCGCTGACCGCCGGAGAGGCTGCCCGGTCGCTGGGTGGCACGGCCGGGATCGAGGTGGACCAGGTCCAGGAGCCTGGCGACCTCCATCGTCCGCTCGGCACGCGAGGGCCGTCCGGGCATCGCCTCGGCGATGCTCTCGCCGACGCTCATCCGCGGGTCGAGGGAGGAGTAGGGGTCCTGGAAGACCATCTGGACCCCCGGGCGTCGGGCCCGGGGGCGGCGACCGGCCGGAACCTCGTCGATGACGATCCGACCAGAGCTGACCGGCACCAGCCCGACAGCCGCCTTGGCGAGGGTCGACTTGCCCGACCCGGACTCCCCGACCAGGCCGACGATCGTGCCGTCGGGGACCTCGAGGCTGACCTCGTGGAGCACCTGGGTGCGGCCGAACCGGACGCTGACCTGGTCGAAGACCAACCCGCTCATACCCTCACCTGCTTCTCCAGCTCGACCGGGAGCGGCTCGCCCGCGCGCCAGCACGCGACTCCGCCGACGAGCGCCGGCTCCTCGCTCAGGCACTGGTCGGTGGCGAGCGGGCACCGGTCGGCGTACGCACATCCGGGCGGCACCGCGGCGGGGTCGACCGGCTGGCCGGGGATGGTGGCCAGCGGCTCGTCCAGGGCCGTGGTCATCGACGGGACCGCCGCGACCAGCGCCCGGGTGTAGGGGTGCCGGGCACCGGAGCGGAGGTCGGCTGCGGCGATCTCCTCGACGATCCGGCCGGCGTACATCACCAGCACCCGACCGCAGACCTCGCCGATGACGGAGATGTCGTGAGAGATCAACAGCAGCGCGGTGCCGTGCTCGCGCCGCACGTCCTCCAGGAGCGCCAAGACCTGCTTCTGGACCGTGACGTCGAGGGCCGTCGTCGGCTCGTCGGCGATGATCAGCCGCGGCGCGCCCATCAGGCCCATCCCGATCATGGCGCGCTGGCGCATGCCGCCGGAGAGCTCGAACGGGTAGGCGTGGGCGGCCCGTTCGGGGTCTCGCAGATGCACCGCCCGGAGCCGGTCGACGGCCCGGGCGAACGCGTGGCGCCATCCGAGACCCTGATGGAAGCGGCTCACCTCGGCGAGCTGTCGGCCGACCCGCAAGGCCGGGTTGAGCGAGGTCATCGGGTCCTGGAACACCACCGCGAGCGAGGTGCCGAGCAGGTCGTCATGATTCCCGCCGTCGTTCAGGTCGGTGCCGCAGAAGGTGACCTCGCCGGTGACCCGGCCGGGCTCCTCCACGAGCTGCGCGATCGCGAGCGCGGTCAGGGACTTGCCGGACCCGGACTCTCCCACGATCCCCACGGCCTCGCCGGCCCGCAGCGACAGGGACACCCCGCGGACGGGGGTCACCGGGGCTGACGGAGCGGGGAAGGCGACAGCGAGGTCACGTACGTCGAGCACCATGTCCTCAGCGGGCGCGGGTGCCTTCGGGAGGCCCGAGCGGACCGGCACCGACCAGGCCCGAGGCCCGACGACCGGGGTGATGCCGAGCGCCCCGGCGATCGCCTCCCCGGTGAGGTTGAAGGCCAGTCCGGCGATGACGACCGCGATGCCCGGAGCCAGGGCCGCGAGCGGGTGGACGTAGATCCCGGCCAGGCCGTCCTGCATCAGCCGCCCCCAGTCGTAGGCGGGCGCCTGGACGCCGAGACCGAGGAAGGAGAGCCCGGCGAAGGCGAGCAGCGCGCCGCCGGCACCGATGGTGGCGTTGACGACGAGCGGCTCGGAGACGTTGGGCAGCACGTGCCGCCACAGGATCCGGAGCCGGCCGACGCCCGCGATCCGCGCCGCCGCGACGTAGTCGCGGGAGGCGATGCCCGCGATCAGCGTCTGGCAGAGCCGGGCGAAGGTGGGCGCGCCGGCGAACCCGATCGCCAGCACCGCGCCGCGGGCCCCGACCCCGAAGACGGTGGCCAGGCAGAGGACCAGGAGCAGCCCGGGGAAGGCGACCAGGATGTTGACCAGCGCCGTCACCGGTCGCCCGAGGCGCGGCCCGAGCAGCCACGGCAGCGAGCCGAGCACCAGCCCGACGCTCACCGCGATCGCCGTCGCCAGCAGCGCCAGGCTGATCGAGAGCCTGGTGGCGACCAGCACCCGCAGAAACAGGTCGCGGCCGAGGTTGTCGGTGCCGGCCCAGTGCTCCGCCGACGGCCCGGCGAGCAGCTGATCGGTGTCGACGACAGCCGCCCGGTCGCCGATCAGCACCGGAGCCAGGACGGCCAGCAGCAGCACCAGAGCGAGCAGTGCCGCGCCGACGGCACCTACCGGCGTACGCAACGCCCTCATCACGCCTCCCCGATCGTCGAGCGAGGGTCGAGGAGTGCGAGGGCGACGTCGACGAGCGTGTTGACCACCAGCACGATGACGCCGTAGACGAGCACCGTGCCCTGGACGACCGGATAGTCCTTGGTGACGATCGACTGGACGATCGTGCTCCCCAGCCCCGGCCAGGCGAAGACGTTCTCGACCAGCACCGTGCCCGCGACCATGGCGGCCAGCAGCATCCCGCCGAGGGTCAGTGTCGCGGTGACCGCGTTCGGCAGCGCGTGGACCAGGTGGATCCGGCGCGCCGGGAGCCGTTTGGCACGTGCGGTGCGGACGTAGTCGGACTCCAGCACCGCGATCATCTCGACGCGTACGATCCGGGCGAGCACCGCCGCCGGGCCGATCGAGAGGGCGAGGACCGGCAGCACATAGGAGGCAGCACCGTCCGCCCGGCCCGCGACCGGGAACCAGCCCAGACCCACCGCGAAGACCGCGACCAGGATCACGCCGACCAGGAAGTCGGGGATGGAGCCGAGCACGACGCTGGTGGAGGAGAACCCCAGCGCCGTACGCTGCCGGCGCCCGCGCCGGGTCGCGACCGCCACGGCGACACCGAGCGGGATGGCGACCAGGAGGGCGAGCGCGAAGGCCAGCAGCCCGAGCGAGACGGTGGCGCCGAGCCGCCGGCCGATGGTCTCGCCGACCGGCAGCTGGGTCTGGATCGACTCCCCGAGATCACCGCGGAAGAGGCCGCCGAGGTGGTGCAGGTACTGCATCAGCAGCGGGTCGTCGAGGCCGAGCTCGTGCCGGCGCGTCTCGACGAGCTCCGCCGGCGCCGTCATCCCGAGCGCGGCGCGCACCGGGTCGCCCGGCACCAGGTGGATCATCAGGAACGCCGCGGTGACCAGCACGAACAGTGACACCAGCAGCCGACCGCCACGGCGCAGGGCGAACCGGGTCCACCGTCCGCCGAGCCCGAGACCCGGCCCGGGGCGGGAGGCCGTCGGTGCCGCGTCCGCCATCAGCCCCTCCCTCAACCCAGCATCCGGATGCTGGTCGGCACCACGTTGCCCACGACCTCGAGCTCGGCGCCCTGGGAGTAGAACGGCAGCAGGTTGTTGGCGAACGGCACCACGTCGTGGGCCTCGAACAGGCTCGCCTCCGCGGCCAGCCAGTCCGCGCAGCCCTCGGCGCCGTTCTTGCTCATCGCCGTCTTCACCGCCGCGTCGTAGTCGAGGTTGGCGATGCCGGCAAAGTTGTTCCCGCCCTCGGCAGGTCCCGGCCCGGAGAGGAACGGAACGATCTGGTCGGGGGTGTGGACATTGATCGGCACCCAGGCGACGTCCCAGTCACCGGTGCCGAAGATGGCGGCCTGGATCGCGGTCTGGTCCAGGGACTTGGCGGTGGCGTCGACACCCACCTTCTTCCAGGCGGCGACGGCCAGCTCGGCCGCGGCGGTCCCGGCCGCGCCGATCGAGGAGTCGTGGAGGACGGTGACCGCCAGCGGCTTCCCGTCCTTGGTCCGGACCCCGTCCGCCCCCGCTGCCCAGCCTGCCTCGTCGAGCGCCTTCTCGGCGGCGGCGACGTCGTTGTCGTCGACGTTGCCCTCGACCGAGGACCCGGTGCAGCCGACCGGTGCGACGACGGCGAGCTGGGTGGCCGGACCGCCCTGGCCAGCAGTGATCACCTTCTGCAGCTCGGCCAGGTCGAGCGCCTGGGTCAGCGCCGCGCGCACCGCGGGGTCGGCCGTCGCGTGGCCCTCGGCGTGGTTGTACCACTGCTCACCGACCACAGCCTGCGCGTCGACCCGGCTGACCTTCGCGGCGTCGAGCCGGACCGCCTCTTGCCCGGAGACCGAGGCGGCGTTCAGCTCTCCGGAGATCAGCTGGTTGGCCGCGGTGGTGTTGTTGCCGACGACCTTGGCCTCGATCGTGGCCGGGGTGCCCTTGGCCGACGTCTTCGCGCCGTCGGGGCCCCATGCGTAGCCCTCGCGGACCTCGTAGACGTAGCGGTCGCCTGGGACGGCTTCGGTCAGCGTGTAGGGACCGGTGCCCGCGGTCCCCGCCTTCAGGCTCGCCCTGTCCTTCAGGCCGCTGTCGCAGACCATCGGGAGGTGGGCGAACGATGCGAGCACGAATGGGGCAGGAGCGGCGAGGGTGACCGTGACGGTCTGCCCAGACGCCTTCGCGGTGGCGCCGGCAGGGATGAACACGCCCAGGAACGGGCTCTGGTTCTTCGGGTCCTCGACATAGCTGATGTTGTCGGCGACGGTCTGGGCCGTGAACTCGGCCCCGTCCGAGCAGGTCACGCCCTCCTTGATGTCGAAGGTGACGGTGGTGCCGTCCACGCTCCACTTCTCCGCGAGCTGCGAGGACACCTCGCCCTCGGCGTCGACGCTGACCAGGGAGTCGTACGCGAACCTGGTCAGCTGGAGCAGCGTGCCGCCCACGCCGCCCTGCGGGTCGAGGGCACCGGGGTCTGCGGCGAGAGCCATCGTGAAGGCCTGGCCGTCGGCGTACGCCTTCGCCTCGCTGCCGCCCGAGCCGGAGCCGCACGCGGCCAGGCCGGCGGTGGCCAGGGACAGGGTCATTGCCAGGAGAGCTGGTCTCCGGAGGGCTGATCGGGAGCGGTGCGGCTTCATGGGGCGTACCTCTTCTTGTGCAGCTGCTCGGGCAGGGGGATGGTCAGTCGGCGCGCGCGACCACGCGGCCGTAGTGGACGTACTTCGCCTTGCCGTCCACCTCGCCGATGAAGGCGAAGACGACATGGATGCCACGGACGGGCTCGACGGTGATGAAGGAGTCGCCGTCGAGGTGGACGAGGGAGAACCGCATCGGCTGCTCGCCGATCTCGGCGATGACGTCCTTGGGGATGCGGTCGAGGACGAGCCCGCCGGTGCCGTCCTCGGTGACCTCGATGTCGTAGATCGTGTCCGCGTAGCGCCCCAGGAACCGGCCGACGTCGACCGTGGCCGGGGCGGCCGGCGGCGTGGGCCGGTCGGGAAGACGTACGCCGCCGAGCTCATCGAGCAGGCGCGCGACGGTCGCGTTGAAGAGCCCGAAGACCTCGCCGCCGTTGGTGAGCAGCGCGACGGCCAGCCCCTGCTCCGGCACGACCCGGAGGAAGGCGGCCTGGCCGATGGTGCCGCCGTCATGGGCGACCACGGTGCCTTGCGGGGTGTCGAAGAGCTCCCAGCCCAGACCCCAGGCGTCGCCCATCCCGGAGAGCAGCGGCAGATCGACCTGGCGTTCCCGCATCGCCTCGACCGCCGCCACGGAGAGCACCTGGGTCCCGTCCGGTGCCGCGCCCCGGTTCAGGTGCATCCGCACGAACCCGAGCAGGTCGCCCGCGGTCATCGCGAGCATCGAGCCGGCCGGCGCGTTGGAGCGGGCCAGCGCCCAGGTGGGCGCCGCCTCCGGGGCGCCGTCCGCGCCCGGCATGTGGCCGGTGGCGGCACGGCGCAGGATCGCCTCGTAGGGGCTCGGGGAGACGCTCGCGAGGCCGAGCGGCGTCGCGATCCGGTCGAGGAGCACCTGGTCGTAGGGCTGGCCACGGAGCACCTCGACCAGCCGACCGAGCACGACGAAGCCGGTGTTGTTGTAGGAAAACGTCTCGCCGGGCGCGAACAGTTGCGGAAGGTCGCTCAGGGTGGCGACGTAGCGCTCGACCGCGTCCTCGCCGCGACCGGTGTCGGTGAAGATGTCGCCCTCGAAGCCGGCGGTGTGGCAGAGCAGCTGCCGGGTCGTGATCACCTCGCCCGCCGCCCGGTCCCCGATGAGGAGCTCGGGCAGGTAGTCGCGCACCGGCCGGTCCAGGTCGAGGAGCCCCTCGTCAACCAGCTGCATCACCAGCGTCGTGGTCCAGACCTTGGTGATCGAGCCGATCTGGAAGACGGTCTCGGTGTCGACCTCGACCCCGGTGGCCAGGCTGGTCGTGCCCGCGGCGGCAGTGATCACCTGGTCGCCGGCGAGCACGGCGATCGAGGCGCCGGGCACACCGTGCTCGGCGACGAGGTCGGCGAAGCTCTCCTGCAGGAACCGGGCGCCATCCGAATGGGTCCGCGGGCGGGTCTGGTCGTGGGGCATGCTGAAACGGTAGGGAGTCGCAGGGGTGTCGGTGTTCGTCCCATCGGACAGTCGAGCGGCCGTGCTGCTGTCCGATCGCACAATGGCCCGCGGTGGCCGGCGACGGTTGGATGGCCGTGTGCTGATTCTCCGCGGAGGCCTGGTGGCCGACCCCCGAACAGGGACAGAGCAGGTGGCCGACGTCGCCGTCTCCGACGGGTCCGTGGTGGCCGTCGGGAGCGTGCCCGAGGACCCGACGGCCGAGGTGATCGACGTGTCCGGGCTCGTCGTCGGCCCGGGCTTCGTCGACCTGCACAGCCACGTCCACTCGATCGCCGGGCAGCGGCTCCAGGCGATGGACGGCGTCACGACCACCCTCGACCTGGAGGCGGGGCTGCTCCCCATCGAGCTCGCCTACGCCCGGGCCGCGGCCGACGGCCGGGTGCTCCACTACGGCTTCTCCGCCTCCTGGGGCGACGCCCGCGCCGTCGCGCACCTGGGGATGGCACCGGAGGCCGACCTGGGGGCCTCGTTGGCCATGCTCGGTGACCCGGCCTGGCAGCGTACGTCCTCGGCCGCGGAGCGGCGGGCGTGGCTCGACCTGCTCGAGTCGGAGCTGGCCGCGGGGGCGCTCGGGATCGGCGTGCTGATGGGCTATGCCCCACGATCGGACCCCGCCGAGTTCCTCGACGTCGCCCGGCTGGCCGCCGCCACCGGCACCGCCACCTTCACCCATGTACGCGAGATCGTCGAGGCCGACCCGACCACCCCGGTCGACGGAGCCGAGGAGATCACCCGCGCCGCCGCCGAGACGGGCGCGCGGATGCACCACTGCCACGTCAACAGCACCTCCCGACGTCACGTCGACCGCGTCCTCGGCCTGCTGGAGAGCTCGCGCACGGCCGGGTCGGACGTCACCGTCGAGGCCTATCCGTACGGCGCCGGCTCCACCGCGATCGGCGCGTTCTTCCTCGCGCCCGAGCGGCTCGGCGCCTGGGGTCTGGTGCCGTCCTCGATCACGATGGTGAGCACCGGAGAGCGGATCGCCTCGGTCTCGCGCCTGGCCGAGCTGCGCACCACGGACCCTGGAGCCGTCTGCGTGGTCCACTTCCTCGATGAGGACTCCCCCGCCGACAACGCGATGCTCCAGCGCGCCCTCGCCTTCCCGGACGCGATCGTGGCCAGCGACGCCATGCAGGTCGAGTGGCCCGGCGGCGTCGTAGACACCCGCGAATGGCCGCTGCCGCCGGGCGGTCAGACCCACCCCCGAACCGCCGGCACCTATGCCCGCTCGCTGCGCCGCATGGTTCGCGAGACCGGTGCCTGGACCTGGCCGGAGGCCTTCCGGCGCTGCGCCTACCTCCCGGCCCGGGTGCTCGCGCCGTTCACCCCCGCGATGCGCACCAAGGGTTATCTGGCTCCCGGCACCGACGCCGACATCGTCGTCCTCTCCCCCGACCGGATCACCGACCGGGCCACCTATCTGGATCCGACCCGGCCCTCGACCGGCGTCGTCCATCTCCTCGTCGACGGCACCTTCGTCGTCCGCGACGGTGACCTCGACGCCACCGCCTATCCCGGCCGGCCCGTGCGGCGCTGACGCCCGGTCGGGCTATGCCCTCGGCGCCAGCAGCATCGGCATCAGCTCGACCACCCGGGCCCGCAGGTCCTCCAGGACACCGTCACGACCGTTGAGGTAGCCGAGCAGAGCCTGCTGGAAGATGCCGTCGAACATCCCGTATGCCACCGGCGAGGCGATCGCGGGCTCGACCCCGGCGAGCTCCGCATAACGGCCCAGAACCCGGGCGATCATGTCCTCCAGGCTCTGGTCGATCTGGGCGACCGCCTCGCGCAGGCTCTCCTCGAACATCGACTGCGAACGCAGGTCGTACCAGAGCCGGTGCATCGGGGCTTCCTCGACGATCGTCTCGACGAGCTTGTCGCCGAACCGCTCGGCCAGATCCTCCGGTGAGGTGGCCTCGGCCACGACGCCGTCGTAGCGGTGCACGCAGGTCTGCTTGTAGTAGCGCACGCAGTAGACGATCAGCTCGAGCTTGTCGTTGAAGTAGTAGTGCACGACGCCGTGGCTGAACTCGGAGTTGTTGGCGATCTCGCGCAGGCTGGCCCGCGCGTAGCCCAGCTCCCCCAACGTACGCAGCGCCGACTCGGCGAGGGCCTTACGGCGTTCGTCGTGCTTGTCGGCGGGCGTGCGGCGAGACGCCTTCGGGGCGGCGACCTGGGTCATGGACCGCAACGATACCCCCTCCGGCGCCCGCCTCGGGCGGACCTGACCCATTTTCTGGTCAACTGTCAAAATAAATCTTGACACTCGTCAAGATTCGCGATTGTCTGTGAGTCACATCACAGCGACGAAGGAGTCACAGATGACCGATCTGAGCGGACGGACAGCGCTCGTCACCGGAGGGGCCCAGGGCCTCGGCGAAGGGATGGCACGCGCCCTCGCCGCGGCCGGTGCGAAGGTCACCGTCGCAGACCTCAAGGACGACCAGGGCGCCAAGGTGGCCGAGTCGATCGGCGGCACCTTCGTGCACCTCGACGTCACCGACGACTCCTCCTGGGAGGCGGCCGTGGCCGCCGCGGTCGACGGCCTCGGTGGGCTCGACATCCTGGTGAACAACGCCGGGGTGGAGATCACCAGCCTGATCACCGATCTCGACCCGGCCGATGTGCGGAAGATGCTGGAGGTCAACGTGCTCGGCACGGCCCTCGGCCTCAAGCACGGTCTGCGTACGATGCGGCCCGACGGCGCCGCCGGCAACGGCGGTGTGATCCTCAACGTCGCCTCGGTCGCCGCCACGATCGCGTTCCCCGGCATCTCGGTCTACTCCGCCACCAAGAGCGCCGTGGACCGGCTGACCCGGGTGGCGGCGATGGAGAGCGGCAAGCTCGGCTACGGCGTCCGCGTCAACTGCCTCTACCCCGGCCTGGTGCCGACCGAGATGGGCGCCGGGCTGGCCAACGACGTCGCCCAGCTCGGGCTCTTCGAGTCCGCAGAGGCCGCCGTCGGCGGGGTCGTCGAGCTGACGCCGTCGGGTCGCCTCGGCACCGTCGAGGACATGGCCAACGCGGTCGTCTTCCTGGCCTCCGACCAGGCGGCCTTCGTCAACGGCGTCGGCCTCGCGGTCGACGGTGGAATGGGGATGTGAGCATGAGCATGGAGAAGAAGCCCGTCGTCGTCTACGGCGCCTCCGGCTACACCGGCCGGCTGGTCTGCGAATACCTGCGGGAGCTCGGTGTGCCGTTCGTTGCCGCCGGGCGCTCCAAGGACAAGCTGGTCGCCTCCATGGCCGCCAACGTGCCCGGCATCGAGACCGCCGACTACGAGATCGCCGAGGTCGAGCACTCCGTCGAGGCGCTCACCGAGCTGTTCACCGGCGCGAAGGTCGTCCTCAACACCGTCGGCCCGTTCTCCCAGTACGGACCCGCCGTCGTGGAGGCCGCGCTGGCCGCGGGGATCCACTACACCGACACCACCGGCGAGCAGGACTGGCTGATCACCTGCGACGAGACGTACGGCGCCGACTTCGCGGACGCGGGGCTGCTCCTCGCGCCGGGGATCGCGCAGATGTACACCACCGGCGAGATCGCCGCCGAGATCTGCCTCGAGCAGCCCGGCCTCGACACCCTCGACATCGCCGTCTTCTGGGGCGGCTCCCCCACGATCGCCTCGACCCGCACGATCCTGGTCAACGCGGCCACCTCCACGGCGCACTACCTGGAGCAGAACGCGTATGTCGAGTTCGACCCGACCGCCGGGCTGGTCCCGCTCGTGGTCCCAGGCCAGCACGAGCTCGCGCTGTCCTTGCCGTGGGGCGGCACCTCGCACCCCGTCTGGTACCGCCGCGACCCGAAGGTGGCCAGCTGCAAGGCCCAGGGCGGTGTCTTCAACGCCGCGCTGATGAACGGAGTGCCGCAGATCGTCGCCGCTGCTCTGGAGGCGACCAAGGACATGGACGCCGAGCAGCGCGACGAGGCGCTGACCGCCACGGCGGCCCAGGTGATGAACGAGATGCCGCCGAGGGAGAACCCGCGGCTGAACAAGTCGCTCGACTCGGTGCACGCCTCCGGCCCGCTCGGCCGCGCGCACTGCGTCATCCACGGGAACCAGAACTACAAGCAGACGGGGCTGCTGCAGGCGTACGCCGCCTATTCGCTGCTGCAGCAGCCGCCGCGCCGGGTCGGCTTCGCCTCGGGATGCCAGGCGTTCGGCCACCGGGAGCTGCTCGGTCAGCTGCAGGCGTTCGGACTGGTCGCGGAGCCGGTCGTCACCCGGCAGCGCAGCTGAGGAGGAGCGGATGCGACTCGTCGACTACCTGGACAAGGGCGCCTCTCTCGGAGCGGACGCTCCCTGTCTCGTCTGCGGCGAGGAGACCTGGTCCTACGCCGAGGTCGTCGAGCTCTCCAACCGCGTCGCCGCGGGCCTTCGGGGCCGCGGCGTCGCGCCGGGCGCGAGGGTGGCGATCCTGTCGGCCAACGACCCGGTCGCCTTCGCTTCGGTGTTCGGGATCAGCCGCGCAGGGGGCGTCTGGTGCCCGATCAACCCGCGTAGCGAGGCCGCGGAGAACCGGGAGCTCCTCGAGCTCTTCGGCTGCTCGGCGCTGATCTTCCAGTCGGCCTTCGCCGGTCTGGTCGACCAGATCCGGTCGGACCTTCCGGAGCTGACCACCTTGGTCTGTCTCGACGCGTCCTACGACTGGGCGCTGACCTGGGAGGAGTTCCTCGGGGACGAGAAGGAGCCCTTCGAGCAGGCCGGTGCCGACGACCTCGCGATGGTCGTCGGCACCGGGGGCACCACCGGGCGTCCCAAGGGCGTCATGCTCACCGGCACCAACCTGGAGACGATGTCGGCGATCACCCTGATGGCCTACCCGTGGCCGGACGCGCCGGAGCGGCCGACCTACCTCGCGCTCGCACCGCTCACCCACGCCGCCGGGGTGCTCTGCTTCCCGGTGCTGTGCCTGGGCGGCAAGATCGTGGTGATGCGTACTCCCGACGTCGGCGCCTTCCTCGAGCACATCGAGCGGGAGCAGGTCACCCACACGTTCCTGCCACCGACGCTGATCTACCTGGTGCTGGACCATCCGGCGCTGCCGTCGTCAGACCTGAGGTCGCTGCGCTGCTTCTGGTACGGCGCGGCGCCGATGTCCTCGACGCGGCTGGAGGAGGCGCTGACCCGGATCGGGCCGGTGATGGCGCAGCTGTTCGGGCAGACCGAGGCCCCGATGATGATCGCGACCATGTCGCCGGCCGACCACTTCCACGAGGACGGGTCGGTCGCCATCGAGCGGCTCTCCTCGGCCGGCCGGCCGGCGCCGCTGGTGACGGTGTCGATCATGGGCGAGCGCGGCGCGCTGCTCGGCTCCGGGGAGCGTGGCGAGATCGTCGTACGCAGCTCCCTGGTCATGCGCGGCTACCTCGACAACCCCGAGGCCACCGCGGAGGCGAGCGCGCACGGGTGGCACCACACCGGCGACATCGGCTACCTCGACGAGGACGGCTTCCTGCACATCGTCGACCGCGCCAAGGACATGGTGATCACCGGTGGTTTCAACGTCTACTCCACCGAGGTCGAGCAGGCGCTGATGACCCACCCCGCCGTCGCCGACTGTGCGGTGATCGGGCTGCCGGACGAGAAGTGGGGCGAGCGGGTCACCGCCGTCGTCCTCCCCCGGCCGGGCGCCGAGGTCGACATCGCCGGCCTCAAGGCGTACGTCAAGGAGCGGATCGGCGCGGTCAAGACCCCCAAGCAGATCGAGGTTTGGCCGGACCTGCCGCGATCGAAGGTCGGCAAGGTGCTCAAGACGGAGATCAAGAAAAGTCTTGCTCGTGGTGCCGAGGGCGGATCTGCCAACTAGTGGTGCCGAGTCGGCGGATCTGCCCCCGTGTCTCGCGAAGCGAAGCGAGCGAGAGGGGGCGGATGCGCCGACTCGGCAGTAAATGTTCAGCCAGCCGGAAACGATGGTGCGTTCGCGGCATACGCCACCATCCAGCTGGGCTCGATGGTGGCGTAGACGACCCCCGGCCCATCCCAAGTCTGCGGGTCCGAGCCGTAGAAATCGGTGAAGTAGGCGTTGTAGTCCTCGAACACCGGCCCCTCGGAGACCACATGCGCCTTGCCGTGGGTGAAGACGCCGATCCGCTCCCCGTCGACGTGGGTCGCGCTGACCGCCGGACGGGCGAGCATGTGCTTGGTCTTGATGGCGGTGGGAGAGGTCCCGAACAGCCAGCGACCGTGGCGGAAGTGGCCGTCGACGCAGCTCGTCCGCGGCTCGCCACGGGCGGTCACGGTGGCCAGCACCAGCACCTTCATGCCCGTCAGCTCGGTGACGAGCTGACGGGCATCGAGGCGGTGTTCGTCGTTGACAATCCCGGTCAGATGGCCGCTCGCGCGGCCGATCGAGGCGTCCAGGAGGTGTTGCAGGTCGGCGATCTCTTCGTCTGTCTCGTGCACACGAAGAGTCTCACCCCGACCGCCCCGGCTGCGCTTGACCGTTCTTGCGCGACTACTCGATCGCGGCGGCGATCTCCGGCGGGATGGCCGTCGAGCCCGAGCCGTCGGCGGCGACGACCACGTAGACGACCGATACGGCGCAGGTGACCTCCTCGCCCCGGCGGAACTCGTACTCGAGCGTGAAGCTCTTGGTGCCGATCCGGGTGGTGCGCACCGGGACCTGGATCTTGTCGCCGAGGCCGATGCCGGCCTTCCAGTCCAGCTCCGCATGGGCGAGGTGGGCGTCGACCCCGAACTCCTGCCACCGGGCATGGGGCATGCCGCGGACGTCGAGGAAGTGGTTCATCGCCTCGTCGACGTAGCCGAGGTACCAGCCGTTGAACATCACCCCCTGCATGTCGACCTCGTAGTAGCGCGGCATGAACTCGTAGTGCGTCGTCACCGGCGCTCCTTCGCGGGCAGGATCCGCCCGCTGACCTCGCCGAGCGCGATCCGGCCGCCGCCCTGCGCGGGCGCGGTGGCGGTGATGGTGACCTCGTCGCCGTCCTCCAGGAACGTACGCACCGACCCGTCCTCCAGCTTGAAGGGCTCGGCACCGGACCAGCTGAGCTCGAGCAGCGAGCCGCGCTGGCCGGGCTCGGGGCCGCTGATCGTGCCGCTGGCGAACAGGTCGCCGACGCGCAGCGAGGCACCGTTGGCGGTCATGTGCGCGAGCATCTGCGGGGCGGTCCAGTACATCGTGGCGTACGGCGGCTCGGAGACCAGCGACCCGTTGAGCCGGACCTCGAGGGCGAGGTCGAGCGCCCACGGCTCCAGCGCGGAGTCGTCCAGGTAGCCGGTCAGCGGAACGTCTCGTTCCGGGGGGCGGACCCGCGCCGCCTCGAGCGCCGCGAGCGGCAGCACCCACGGTGAGATCGAGGTGGCGAACGACTTGCCGAGGAATGGCCCCAGCGGGACGTACTCCCATGCCTGGATGTCGCGTGCGGACCAGTCATTGAGGAGCGTGATCCCGAAGATGTGGTCCGCGGCCTCGGCGAGCGGGACCGGCTGGGACATCTCGGAGCCGACGCCGACCACGAAGCCCAGCTCCGCCTCGATGTCGAGCCGGATCGAGGGACCGTCGACGATCCCGTCAGGGGTCTTCCGCAGCCCGGTCGGCCGGACGACGTCGGTGCCGGAGACCACCACGGTGCCGGAGCGGCCGTGGTAGCCGATCGGCAGGTGCTTCCAGTTGGGCGTCAGCGGCTCGGAGTCGGGGCGGAACATCTTCCCGACGTTGCTCGCGTGGTGCTCGGAGGCGTAGAAGTCGACGTAGTCGGCGACCGTGAACGGCATCAGCAGCTCGGCGTCCGCGAGCGGCACCAGGTGGGGCCGCACGTCGGTCTCGCAGGCGGGGTCGCTGAGCAGCCGGGTCACCTCCGCGCGTACGTCCGCCCACACCTGGGGCCCTGCGGCGAGCAGCCCGTCGAGGCCGCCCTCGCAGTGCTCGGCGAGACCCGCCGCCGCGGTGGCGACGTCGAGCACCAGGCCACCGATCCGCACCCCGAGGCGCGGGGTCGCGTCGGTGGCGGTGCGGAAGGTGGCGTACGGAAGCGCCGCGAGGCCGAACTGACTGTCGTTGATGTCCACCCACGTCATCACTTGCGGCCCCCTGCCCAGGTCCAGGCGTACTTGCCGTCGTCGACCGCGGCGCCGGCCTCGCCGAGCTCGAGCGGCCGGAAGGTGTCGACCATGACCGCGAGCTCGTCGAAGAACTCCGCGCCGAGGCTGCGCTCCATCGCTCCCGGCTGGGGCCCGTGGGCGTGGCCGCCGGGGTGGAGGGTGATCGAGCCGATCCCGATCCCGGAGCCCTTGCGGGCCTCGTAGTCGCCGCCGACGTAGAACATGACCTCGTCGGAGTCGACGTTGGAGTGGTAGTAGGGCACCGGCACCGCGAGCTCGTGGTAGTCCACCTTGCGCGGCACGAAGTTGCAGATCACGAAGTTGTTGCCCTCGAAGACCTGGTGCGCGGGCGGCGGCTGGTGGACCTTGCCGGTGAGCGGCATGTAATCGGCGATGTTGAAGACGTACGGATAGAGGCAGCCGTCCCAGCCGACGACGTCGAACGGGTGGTGCGGGAGGACGTGGATCGAGCCGGCGATGCCGCCGGCGCCCGGGCCGCGGTGCTTGATGTAGACCTCGACGCCGTCGGCGCCGGTCGGGGCCTCAACTGTCTGCGGGTCGGTCGGGAGCCGGAGGTCACGCTCGCAGTAGGGGGCGTGCTCGAGGAACTGGCCGTAGCGGGAGAGGTAGCGCTTCGGCGGGGCGATGTGGGAGTTGGCCTCGATCGCGTAGACCCGCAGCGGAGCATCGCCGACCGGCACCCAGCGGTGGGTGGTGGCGCGTGGGATCACCACGTAGTCGCCCTCCCCCACCATCAGGTCGCCGAAGACCGTCTCGACGACACCGGTCCCGGACTCGACGTAGACGCACTCGTCGCCGATCGCGTTGCGGTAGAGCGGCGAGGTCTCCCCCGCCACCGCATAGTGGATCCGTACGTCGCCGTTGCCGAGCACCAGCCGGCGCCCGGTCACCGCGTCCTGCGCCCTCCAGTCGTCACCGGAGACGAGGTCGTGCAGGCCGAGGTGGATCGGTCGCAGGGGGTGGTTGGGGGTCGTGCCGTGGTCGGGCAGGTCCCAGATGCGTACGTCGGTCACGGCCGAGGGGATGTGGCGGTGGTAGAGCAAGGAGGAGTCCGAGGAGAACCCTTCCTCTCCCATGAGCTCTTCGTAGTAGAGGTTCCCTTCTCCGTCGCGGTGTTGGGTGTGCCGCTTGGGCGGGATGTGCCCGCGCTGTTGGTAATGCGCCATGCCCCGGATCGTACGTGACCTCGCCCACACCGATCACCGGGGCCGAACGTCCCGAATTCGTCTCAGACACCCCCAGGGGCATGACCTGCTCCCTTAGGCTCCAGAGATGCCCTCCGAGACCCCCGAGACCCTCTTCGTGCCGCATGCGCGAGGCCGTCTCCTGCACGTCCGGGCCTGCCCCCAGCTTCTCGGTCTGGATGCCCCGGTCCCCGCCACCCCAGCACAGATCGAGACGTTGGGAACGTGCTCGTGGTGCGCGAAGGAACTCGCCGAGGAAGGCCGGCGATACTTCGACTCCGTCGAGCAGGCGGTACGCGCGCTCGACCCCTCGGGCGACGCGGTTCGTCCTACCGAGCAGGCGCTGGGCGGCGTCGACTTCGACCTCGTCTGGGTTCCGCCCAGCTACTCCTATATCGCGGTCGGGGACAAGGAGCATGCGGTTGCCTGGATCGGGCGGGGGTGCGTCATGCACGAGGACGGGCGGCTGATCGACTTCGGGTGAGTCTGGAGACAGGTCGAGCCTTTCGAGACCTCCCTCCCCCGCTGGTCGACCTCGTCCCCGCTGGTCGAGCCTTTCGAGACCCGCTGGTCGAGCCGCCGGAGCCGCTAGGCGGAGGCGTGTCGAGACCAACACAGTCACTTCGGCGATCGAGCTCACCGAGCCCCTCTGCCTCCGGTGGTCGAGCCTGTCGAGACCTCCCTGCCGGAACCACCAGCCCCCGGTGGTCGAGCTTGTCGAGACCTCCCTGCCGGAACGTCCCACCCGAAGGCCAGTCAGGGCCGCCGACCCGACTTCGAGGGTCTTCTCGAGGAACCCCGGAGTCAAGGACGGCCTTCGGCCGCCGGCTACGCCGGCCGCTTCGCGGTCCTTGACACCGGGCTCCCTCGAGAAAGATCTGGCTGGCTATCGGGGCGGCGGCCCGGGTGTGGCGCAGCGCATTCTCGCTTCGGAACGGTGATGCGCGTGGGGTGGCAGGGGTGGCCCTTCGAGCCACTTAGCGTCCACAGGTTTGACGTCGTTCGCTCACCGCGAAAATTGGCTTTGACCTGCACAGATAGGTGTTCGAAATGCCTTGGTCGGAGTAGAATCAGAGGCACTACGACACGCCTTTGAAGGGAGGTGACAGCCATGAGCATCGACCACTGGGGCACCAACCCCGCAGACCTCGTCTCGTCGGCTCTTGCTGCCATCGAAACCTCCCTTGAAGAGCTCCTTGCGATGGACCCGACCTACTGGCGCACCAGCCAGAAGAAGGACTACCTCGCGAAGGTGGAGAAGCTCCAAGCCCAGCAGGCCGCGCTGACGCTGCGAGTGCTCGCCGTCTCGGGTGACATGGCCGCCGAGACGGGCGACAAAGACGCCTCCGCGTGGATGCGTGCCGAGCTACTGGTCGACAAAGGCGCCGCACGTGCGCAGATCAAACTCGCCAATGCGGTGGCGAAGTATGAGTTGGTTGCTGCCGGTCTTGCTGCTGGCGAAGTGTCTGAGGCGAAGGCCCGGGTGATCACCAAGGCCCTCGACAAGGTCGCGGCCGACCCGTTGGCCACCGCCGAGCATCTGGTCTTGGCTGAGAAGCTGCTGGTCGAGTACGCCACCCAGTTCACGCCCAAGGAACTGCGGATCGTCGGTAGACGGATCCTGGTCGAGATCGACCCCGCCCGGTTCGAAGAAGCCGAAGCCAAAGCACTCCTCGCTGAGGAAGGACGTGCCCAGCAGAAGACTGCGCTGCGGGTGTGGGACAACCACGACGGCACCATCGGGTTCGACGGTGTTCTCCCGGTCTCGATCGGGATGCGGTTCAAGAAGCAGGTCGAAGCCTGGGCCCAACCCCGCAAGCAGCAGCTGGTCGACAAGGGTGCGCCCCTGCCGCCGTGGGAGCGGATGATGGGCCAGGGCTTCGCCCGCCTGATCGAGACCACCGACCCCACCGCCCTGCCCAGGCACGGCGGCGACGCCACCGTGATCAACGTCGTGATCAGCCTCGAGGAGCTCCGCAAAGAGCTCGGCACCGCGATCTTGGGGTTCGACGAGACCAACGGCACCACCATCACCGCAGCCGAAGCCCGCAAGATGGCGTGCAACGCCACGATCATCCCCTGGGTCCTCGGCGGGGACAGTGAGGTCCTCGATATGGGCCGGGCGAGCAGGTTCTTCGTGCCGATCCAACGCAAAGCACTCCGCTTGCAGCACGAGTGCTGCCAAGCCGAAGGCTGTGACATGCCACCGGAATGGTGCGACGCCCACCATCTAGAACCCTGGGCAGCCGGCGGGAGAACGGACCTGAAGGACGGGGTCCTGCTGTGTCCCCATCATCACCGTCTGGCGCACAGCCCTGCCTACATTCATGAACGGCTACCCGACGGCGGGCGGATTCAAGGAGTCAGCGCAACACCTTCGTTCTGAAGGAGTTGTCGTCATGGTTTATCGGCCGTTACGTGCTGAGCAGTGTGTGTT
>NZ_JBEXSD010000067.1:0-28011 GCF_040613495.1 Nocardioides sp. NPDC006273
GCTCGTCGGTGTAGCGGTGCACCAGCAGCCCCTGGCCCACGCTCGCCGCCGCCTGCTGCTTGGCTGACGAGCCGACTCGACGGGGAATGCGGTCAGGACGAGCCGACTCGACCGTCAGCGCAGGACCGGCGGCTCGGTTTTCTCCGACACCTCTTCGTACGTGACGCCCGGGGCCAGCTCGACCAGGCGGACGCCGTCGGGGGTGATGTCGAGGACGCAGAGGTCGGTGATGATGCGCTGTACGACGCCGAGCCCGGTGTAGGGGAGCGAGCACTCCTTGACGATCTTGTAGGAGCCGTCGCGGGCGACGTGCTCCATCAGTACGACGACCTTCTTCGCGCCGTGGACGAGGTCCATCGCGCCGCCCATGCCCTTGACCATCTTGCCGGGGATCATCCAGTTCGCCAGGTCACCCGAAGAAGAGACCTGCATGGCGCCGAGGATGGCGGCGTCGATCTTGCCGGAGCGGATCATCCCGAAGCTCATGGCGGAGTCGAAGAAGCTCGCCCCCTTGCGTACGGTGACGGTCTCCTTGCCCGCGTTGATCAGGTCCGGGTCGACGGCGTCCTCGGTCGGGTAGGCGCCGGTGCCGAGGATGCCGTTCTCGCTCTGCAGCACGAGCTCGACGTCGTCGGGGACGTAGTTGGGCACCAGGGTCGGCAGCCCGATGCCGAGGTTGACGTAGTCGCCGTCGGACAGCTCCGCGGCGGCGCGGGCGGCCATCTCTTCACGTGTCCATGACATGTCAGCGGACCGTCCTCTTCTCGATGCGCTTCTCGGCGGCCTGTTCGGGGGTCAGGGGAACGACGCGGTGGACGTAGACCCCGGGGAGGTGGACGTCGTTGGGCGGGATCTCGCCGGGCTCGACGAGCTCCTCGACCTCCGCGATCGTGATCTGCCCGGCCATCGCGGCCAGCGGGTTGAAGTTGCGGGCGGAGTCCTTGAAGAGGAGGTTGCCGTGGCGGTCGCCCTTCCAGGCGCGAACGATGCCGAAGTCGGCGACGATGGCCTCTTCCAGGACGAACTCCTTCTCGCCGTCCGGCGTCTCGAAGGTCATCACCGGCTTCTCGGGCGAGGTCTTGATGACGTTGCCGGTGTCGTCGTACTTCCACGGTAGCCCACCCTGCGCGACCTGCGTGCCGACACCGGTGCGGGTGTAGAAAGCGGCGATGCCGGAGCCGCCCGCGCGCATCCGCTCGGCGAGCGTGCCCTGCGGGGTCAGCTCGACCTCGAGGTCGCCGGAGAGGTACTGCCGCGCGAACTCCTTGTTCTCACCGACGTACGACGCGACGACTCGGCGCAGGCGCCCGGCACCGAGCAGCAGGCCCAGGCCCCAGTCGTCGACGCCGGCGTTGTTGGAGACCACCTCGAGGTCGGTGACGCCGGCCTCGAGGAGAGCATTGATGAGCACCGAGGCGATGCCGCACAGCCCGAAACCGCCGACCGTGAGGGTCGCTCCGCTCGGGATGTCCGCGACCGCCTCGGCGGCTGAGGAGATGACCTTGTCCATGATGATCAGTCAAGGCCTGGCACGCCGATCGGTCAATAGGCGAGCGCGAGTTCCCGCTCAGTCTTTCGATGAGCGGCCCCGCTGACGCAGTGGCGTTCACTGAATGGACACGCCTATCGTACGTCCCATGCAACCCGGTCCGGGCGAGCCGCAGCCCAGCACTCAGCCCAGCGTGATCCGCCGCAGCGCGCACCTGCTGCGGCTGCTCGCCGCGCGCGAGCCCGAGGGTGCGACGACCACCCAGCTCGCGACGGCCGCCACGATCCCGCGCCCGACCGCTCACCGGCTGCTCAGCGCGCTCCAGGAGGAGGGGCTGGTCGAGCGCGACAACGACACCGGCGCCTGGCACCTGGGCCCGGAGTGCTTCCTGCTCGGCGCCGCCGCGACCACCCGCCACGACATCACCCCGGCGGCCCGGGCGGCGGTGCTGCGCATCGCCCGGGAGACGGGGGAGAGCGCCTTCTTCTCGATCCGGCGCGGCGACGAGACGGTTTGCGTCCTGCGCGAGGACGGCAGCTTCCCGATCCGCTCGCACGTGCTCCACGAGGGGATCCGGTTCCCGCTCGGGGTCGCTTCGGCGGGCCTGGCGATCCTCGCCTTCCTGCCGGAGTCGCGACGCGAGGCCTACCTGGCCCGCACCGACCTCGTCGAGTCCTACGGTGAGCAGCATTCGGCGTCCGCTCTCCGGAAGCGGGTCGCCGCGACCCGCGAGCGCGGCTTCGCCGTCAACCCGGGCCTGCTCGTCGTCGGTAGCTGGGGTCTGGGTGCGGCCGTCTTCGACGCCCACGGGCAGCCGTACGGAGCGTTGAGCATCACCGGCATCGAGGCCCGTCTCGCGCCCCCGCGTCAGGCCGAGCTGGGCCGCCTCCTCCTGGAGGCCGCCCACACCCTGACGACTAGCTCCGGGACGGGGTCGACGCCTGGGTCCGCCCGGTCATGATCTCGGCGAGCGCGGCATCCGAGGCGAGCTGGGCGTCGAGGTCGTAGGTGGAGGTGAAGGCGAGGAGCTCGTCAGCCCCGGTGGATTCGGCCAGCCGGTCGAGGCGGCGACGCACGGTGGCGGGGGAGCCCGCGGTCGTGCGCGCGAGATGCGCCTCGACCCGCTCGCGCAGCTGGTTGGTCCACGCCTGGTCGCGGATCGCCGAGAGCGGCTCGAGCGGCCCGAACTCGCCGGTCTGCCGCGACCTGGCCATCGCCCACGCCTCCGGCAGCGCGAGCTCGGCGGCCTCGGCGTCGGTGTCGGCGACCAGCACGTCGGCGGAGACCGTCACCGACGGCGCCGAAGCCTGAGCGGAGGGCCGGAAGTCGTTCCGGTACGCCCCGAGCAGCTCGCCCACCCGCGGGCTGTGCAGCGCCGGACCGCCCACGACGACCGGCAGCCCGAGCCTCGCCGCGAGAGCGAGACCGCGTCCGGTCGCGAGCACGAAGACCGGGATCTGGCGCGCGGCGGCCGGGCGGGCGGTGACCGCCGCGGTGCGGTCGAGATAGCCACGGAGCTCCTCGATGTCCTCGGCGAACGTGTCCGCGTCGTCGAGATCCTGGCGCAGTGCGCGGCGTACGGGTGCGGTGAAGCCCAGAGTGCGTCCGACTCCCAGGTCGATCCGACCCGGGTAGAGCGCGTCGAGCATCAGGAACTGCTCGGCCACGACCAGCGGCTGATGGTGCGGCAGCATCACGCCGCCCGAACCGAGCCGGATCGTGGAGGTGTGCGCACCGAGAGCGCCGAGCAGCACCGGCGGCGATCCCGACGCGATCCCCGGCACCGCATGGTGCTCGGCGACCCAGAACCGGTGGTAGCCGAGCCGTTCGGCCGTCACCGCCCGCTCGATCGTGTGGGTCAGCGCAGCGCCCTCGGCGTACCCCGCCCGGGTGCGGGACCTGTCCAGCATGGAGAGCTTCACAACAACACCAACCCCGTCCTCGTCTCGAGGCTTCCCATCATCTCCGGTGTGGCGAAGAACGCACTCGACAGGCGTGCGATGAGGGACACACATCCGCTGTCGGCGCCCCTGGCCTCGGTACCCTGATGGCTTGAGCCAAACGACGACAGGAGCGGCTTAGTAATGGATCGAGACGTGCTTCGGCACGCGCCGCTTTTCGGCGAGCTGGACGACGAGTCGATGACGGCGATGCTCGCGATGATGGGGGAGGCCCGCCTCCGGCGTGGCCAGGTGCTGTTCCACGAGGGTGATGCCGCTGAGCGGCTCTACGCCGTCGTGTCCGGGAAGGTGAAGCTGAGCCGTGCCTCGGCCAACGGGCAGGACAGCGTCCTGGCGATCCTGGGGCCGGGACAGGTCTTCGGTGAGCTCTCGCTCTTCGACCCCGGTCTACGTTCCTCGACGGTCACGGCCGTCACCGACCAGGTCGAGCTCGCCTCGCTGTCGCACGACGACCTGCTGAGGCTGCTCGACGGGCGGCCGGGTGTGACGCGCGGACTGCTCGCGCTGCTGTCGGGTCGCCTGCGCCGGGCCAACGACGTGATCGGTGACCTGGTCTTCGCCGACGCGCCCCGCCGGGTGGCGAAGGCCCTGCTGGATCTCGCCGAGCGGTTCGGTGAGACCACCGATGAGGGCGTGCACGTCCGTCACGACCTCACCCAGGAGGAGCTCGCCCAGCTCGTGGGCGCGGCCAGGGAGACGGTCAACAAGGCGCTCGCCGACTTCGCGGCCAAGGGCTGGGTCAGACTGGAGTCGCGCTCGGTGGTCATCACCGACATGGAACGGATCGTACGCCGAGCCGGCTGAGAGCGCTGGTCAGAGACCGGTCAGAGACTGACGCGCACCAGCTGGCGGAGCCGGCGGAGGCCGTCGGTGCTCGGTCGCTCGGCGGGAGCGAGGGCATCGGTGAGCCTCTGCCGGACCGCATCGGGATCGAGGTCCAGACCGATCGCCACCAGCTCGCTCTGGGGCTCCGTCGCCCGGCTGGGCGTTCGCCTCTCCGCGGCCACATGGGCGCTGCGCCCGACCAGGTTCACCTGATAGCTCCGCGGGCCCTGCCCGGTCGCGACGGCGACGGTCCCCTTGACCCGGTACGCCGCAGCCGGCGGGTCCTCGAGCAGGTCGAGCAGCCGAGCGGGCTCGACGGTGCCAGCAGTGGTGACGGTGACCGACCGGGCGTGCTGATGGGCCGCGTGGTCGGCGGCCGCCTCGCGCAGCAGCGCGGCGATGGGCAGCTCGTCGGGCGGGTCCTCGGGCACAGCGGCGTCGTAGACGAGCCGGGGATCGATGCGGCCACCGACTGCGTACGCGATCTGGACGTCGGGGTTGTGCTCGCGCACGCGTCGCTCGATCCGCGCCAGGACCTCGTCCCGCTCGGCGGCCGGCACCAGGTCGGTCTTGTTGATGACGACCAGGGTGGCCGCGGCGAACCGGACCGGTGCCTGGCCCCGGCCGTCGTCGAGGGTGTCGAAGTAGGCCGAGGCGTCGACGACCTCGATGAGTCCTCCGCGGCGTACCCGCTCGACACCGCTGAAGCGGACCAGCCGGGCCAGCGTGCCGGGCTCGGCGAGCCCGCTGGCCTCCACGATGACGGCGTCGAGCGCGAGCCGCGGGTGGGTCAGCTTCTCGAGGGCATCATCGAGGCCGCCGGCGTCGTCCAGACAGCACAGGCAGCCCCCGGCGATCGAGGCCGGCTCGTCGACCTGACCTGTGACGAGGCCGGCGTCGACGTTGATGTCGCCGAAGTCGTTGACGACCACGCCCACCCGCGCGCCCGGCTGGCGCAGCAGATGGTTGAGCAACGTCGTCTTGCCCGACCCGAGATGGCCGGTGAGGATGACCACGGGAACCCGGGTGCTGGCGCTGGTCGGTGGCATCGAGCCATCGTAGGACCGATGAGAACAGTTCCCGTTAACGGGGTCGAGGCTCGCCAGATCTTGACGGCCGAGGTGGCCAGACCTAGGTTTGCCGCACAACTTCACATCCGCCGTTCGAACCGCAGCGGGAGAGTCCTCGTCCATCCCGGGTGAGGCGCCGAAGGAGCAAACCTCCCCAGAATCTCTCAGGCCCCATGACCGCTGTGGTGAGGCGAACTCTGGAAAGACAGGATCCGCTGGATCCTGCACCCACGGTGCAAATCGTCCCAACGGGGCGGTGAAGCTCTCAGGTAGCGATGACAGAGCGGGGAGGTCACCCGTCCACGGGCGCCGCGTCAGCGGCAGCCATCATCAGGGAGCCTCCCGCACATGACCTCACCTGTCCCTACCCCTCTGCATGCGATCCACCAGTCGCTCGGCGCCTCGTTCACCGACTTCGCCGGCTGGAGCATGCCGGTCCGCTACGGTTCGGAGACCGCCGAGCACAATGCCGTACGCACCACCGCCGGGCTCTTCGACCTGAGCCACATGGGCGAGATCGAGGTGACCGGGCCGCAGGCGGGTCGGGCCCTCGACCGCGCCCTTGTCGGTCGGCCGTCGAAGATCGGCCTCGGTCGCGCCCGCTACTCCATGATCTGCGCCGAGGACGGCGGCATCATCGACGACCTGGTCGTCTACCGGCTCGAGGAGGAGCGCTACCTGGTCGTCGCCAACGCGAGCAACGTCCATGTGGTCGCGCCGGCTCTGATCGAGCGGGCTGACGGGTACGACGCCGTCGTCCGTGACGCCTCCGCGGAGTGGGCGCTGATCGCGGTCCAGGGGCCGGCCTCGTCGGCGATCGTCGCGGCGGTGACAGAGCTGGACGTACCGTCCCTGCGTTACTACGCCATCGACGCCGGCACGATCGTCGGGACCGACGTCCTGCTCGCGCGCACCGGTTACACCGGGGAGGACGGGTTCGAGGTCTACTGCGCGCCCTCTTCGGCCGCCGCCGTCTGGGAGGCGATCACCGTGGCCGGGGAGCCGCACGGGCTGATCCCCGCCGGCCTCGCCTGCCGCGACACCCTCCGGCTCGAGGCGGGCATGCCGCTCTACGGTCACGAGCTGAGCCGCGAGACGACGCCCTTCGAAGCCAACCTCGGCCGCGTGGTCTCCTTCGACAAGCCCGACGGCTTCGTCGGCGACGCCGCCTTGGCCGCGCGCCGTGAAGAGGGCCCGCGCAGCACGCTCGTCGGTCTCGTGGCCACCGGTCGCCGGTCGCCGCGGGCCGGCTACGCCGTCGTCGATCCCGCCTCCGGCGACGAGATCGGCGTCGTGACCAGCGGCTCCCCGTCGCCGACGCTGGGCCGACCCATCGCGATGGCCTACGTCAGGCCCGAGCTCGCCGTCACCGGCACCAAGGTCCAGGTCGTCGTACGCGGCAGCCACGAGGACGCCGAGATCGTCGACCTTCCCTTCTACTCCAAGAAATGAGCCAAGAGATGAGCACCGCCATGAGCAACCCGACCCACCTGTCCTACACCGCCGAGCACGAGTGGATCGAGACCCGCGACGAGGTCGCGCGCGTCGGTGTCACCGCCTTCGCCACCGAGGCGCTGGGTGACATCGTCTTCGTCGAGCTGCCCGAGGTGGGCGCCAAGATCACCGGGGGAGAGAGCTGCGGTGAGCTGGAGTCGACCAAGTCGGTCAGCGACCTCTTCGCGCCCGCCGACGGCGAGGTGCTCGCGATCAACTCTGCCGTCGTCGACGACCCGGCGCTGATCAACAGCGACCCGTTCGGTGCCGGCTGGCTCTTCGAGATGCGCATCTCGAACGCTCCCGACCTGCTCGACGCCGCTGCCTACGACGCTTTGATCGAGGAGTGAACTGACGTGACCGCTGACCTCAGCGGTGCCCGGGCCCCGGTCGTGGCGATCACCTTGAGCACGTTCGACCTGTACTCGATCGGGATCGGCCCGTCCTCCTCGCACACCGTCGGACCGATGCGGGCCGCGAAGACCTTCGTCGACGGCCTCGTCGAAGACGGTCAGCTGGAAGAGGTGACGCGAGTGAAGGCCGAGCTGTTCGGGTCGCTCGGCGCGACCGGTCACGGCCACGGCTCGGCCGGAGCAGTGCTCCTCGGCCTCGAGGGCGAGGAGCCGGCGACCGTCGACACCCGCAGCTCGTCGGCGCGGGTGGCGGCGATCCGTGAGCGCGGCGAGCTGACGCTCGGCGGCCACCGTCCGATCCGCTTCGCCGTCGACACCGACCTGGTGATGCATCGGCGCAAGAGCCTGCCGGACCATCCCAACGGCATGGTGTTCACCGCCTACGACGCCTCAGGCCAGGTACGCCGCGAGCGGACCTACTACTCCGTCGGCGGTGGCTTCGTGGTCGACGAGCACGCCTCGGGCGCCGCGCGGGTCGTTCCCGACAGCTCGCGTGTCCGGTTTCCGTTCACCACCGGTGCCGAGCTGCTCAGCACCTGCGAGCGCGAGGGGTTCCGGGTATCCGACCTCATGCTCGCCAACGAGCTCACCTGGCGTACCCAGGCCGAGGTCCGCGCCGGTCTCCTGGAGATCTGGCAGGTGATGGCGGACTGCGTGCAGGCCGGCTGCGACCGTGACCCGGTCACCGACGGCGTACTTCCTGGTGGTCTGCGGGTCCCGCGCCGGGCGCCGCTGCTCTATCGCGACCTGGCCTCCGGAGCCGGCGCCCAGGACCCCTTCCGGGTCATGGACTGGGTCAACCTGTTCGCGCTGGCGGTGAACGAGGAGAACGCCTCGGGCGGCCGGGTCGTCACCGCTCCCACCAACGGCGCGGCCGGCATCGTGCCCGCCGTCCTGCACTACTGGGTACGTTTCGTGGCCCCCGAGGCCGGCCTGGACGAGGCCGCGATCGAGGACGGCATCGCCCGCTTCCTGCTCACCGCGGCCGCGATCGGGATCCTGTGCAAGACGAACGCCTCGATCTCCGGCGCCGAGGTCGGCTGTCAGGGCGAGGTCGGCTCGGCCTGCGCGATGGCGGCGGGCGCTCTGTGCGAGGCGCTGGGCGGGTCCCCGGAGCAGGTCGAGAACGCCGCCGAGGTCGGGATCGAGCACAACCTCGGCCTCACCTGCGACCCGGTCGGTGGGCTGGTGCAGATCCCGTGCATCGAGCGCAACGCCATCGGCAGCGTGAAGGCGATCAACGCCGCCCGCCTCGCCCTCAACGGCGACGGCTCCCACAAGGTCAGCCTCGACAAGGTGCTGAAGACCATGCGCGAGACCGGGGCCGACATGTTGGTCAAGTACAAGGAGACCTCCCGCGGCGGCCTCGCGGTCAACGTGATCGAGTGCTGAGCCCTGCTGTACGCGGCGCCCCTCCTCCGCAACCTGGCCGTCCGCATAAGGCGCCGCGGGCGGGGTACCGCTACGGCCAGTGACCCCAAGTCGCCGAGGACATCTCCATGAGTACAAACCGCAGATTGGTCCACGCATCACCCCAGCACGTGTGGGACGTCCTCTCGGACGGTTGGCTGTACCCGGCCTGGGTGGTCGGCGCCTCTCGATTGCGCGACGCAGACAAGGACTGGCCGAACGTCGGCGCGCAGCTGTATCACTCCGTCGGCGCTTGGCCACTGCTGATCGACGACAGCACCGAGGTGCTCGAGTGCTCGCCCGGGAGCAGGCTGTTGCTCCGTGCGCGCGCCTGGCCCGCAGGGGTCGCGCATGTCGAGATCACGGTGGAGGCGGCAGGAGAGGACACCGAGATCGCGATTCGAGAACAGGCCGTCGATGGCCCGGGCGCTATGATCCCACGGCTGGTCCAGGATTCGCTTGTCGGCTGGCGAAATGTGGAGACTCTCCGGCGCTTGGCCTACATCGTCGAACACCGTCCATGAGTGACGCCGCCTACGACGCGGTCGTCGTTGGTTCCGGACCCAACGGCCTGGTCGCGGCCAACCTGCTGGTCGACAAGGGCTGGTCGGTGCTGGTGCTCGAGACCCAACCCACCACAGGCGGAGCGGTCCGCAGCTCCGAGGACGTCCACCCGGGCTTCGTCCACGACACCTTCAGCGCGTTCTATCCGCTCGCGGCCGCCTCTCCCGCTATCCGCGAGCTCGGTCTGGACGAGTACGGGCTGCGGTGGACGCATGCTCCCGCGGTCCTGGGCCACCCCCTGCAAGACGGCAGCTGGGCGCTGCTGCACCGCGACCGGCACGTCACCGCAGAGCTGCTCGATGCCCAGCACGCCGGCGACGGCCAGGCATGGCTGGAGCTGTGCGGTCTCTGGGACCAGATCGGTGAACCGCTCGTACATGCCCTGCTGACCCCGTTCCCGCCCGTGCGGCCGGGGGTTCACCTGCTCAACGCCCTACGTCGTGCAGGGGGCCTGGCGGCGGTGCGTACCCTCCTCACGCCAGCCGGAGACCTCGCCCGCAACTGTTTCGGGGGCGAGGCTGCGCGTCTGCTCCTGGCCGGCAACGCCGGACATGCCGACATCCCGTTGGATGCGCCGGGCTCCGGCACGATGGGGCTTCTGCTCGCGATGCTGGGCCAGACCGTCGGCTTCCCCGTCCCAGAGGGAGGCGCTGGCATGCTCGCCGCCGCGCTGGAGCGCCGCTTCCGCGAGCATGGTGGTGACGTCCGCTGTGGTGCCGAGGTCACCCGCCTCGGTGTCGACGACGGTCGCGTCACCGAGGTTCGCACCCGTGACGGCCACCGGATCAAGGTGGGCCGGGCCGTGATCGCCGCCGTCGCGGCGCCCCATCTGTACGGCCGGCTGCTCGACCCCGCAGACGTGCCGCGACGCGTCGCAGCCGGCATGGCGAACTTCCAGCTGGACCCGGGCACGGTGAAGGTCGACTGGGCGCTGCACAAGCCGATCCCATGGCTCACCGAACCCGCGTACGCGCCCGGCACGTTCCACGTCGCCGACTCGGTCGAGCAGATGACCCAGTCCTTGTCTCAGGTGACTGCCGGCGTCATCCCCGACGCTCCGTTCCTCCTGGCAGGTCAGATGACCACCACCGACCCGACCCGCTCGCCGCCGGGGACGGAGTCGGTGTGGGCCTACACGCACGTGCCGCAGACGGTGCTGCGCGATGCGGGGCCTGACGGGCTGCGCGGACGATGGGACCAGGAGGAGTGCGAGCGTTTCGCCGACCGCATGCAGGCGCGCATCGAGCGCCTGGCGCCCGGCTTCGGCAGTGCCATCGCCTCACGACGCGTTCTCGGACCCCAAGAGTTCGAGGCTCTCGACGCCAACCTCATCGGCGGGGCGATCGGCGGCGGCACCTCTCAGCTCCACCAGCAGCTGGTCTTTCGACCGGTGCCGGGGCTGGGGCGGGCAGAGACCGGCATCACCGGACTGTTCCCCGGCTCCGCCTCCGCCCACCCCGGCGGTGGCGTGCACGGCGCAGCCGGCAGCAACGCAGCCCGTGCCGCCATCCTGCACGATCGCTTTCGATGGGGAAGGCAAGCCGCGTGATTCCCACGGTCACAGACTCGATGGCGCGCGCGGGCGGTCGGGTGCTGCAGGCCGGTGTCGGCGTGCTCGCCCACTTGCGACCCGCCGACAAGCCCCTGCACCCGCACGGCGAGGTGCACCTGGCCCTGCTGCGGCGGCACCGGGGAGCCACCACGGGCGCGGCGTTCCTCGATGAAGGCGGGGCGGACGAGGTGGTGGTACGACTCTCCCGTGCGGTCGGCCTGCCTGAGAAGGTGCCCGATATCAACGGGCTTGCCGTGCGCGTTCCCACCGCCCGCGGCGAACACGCCGACCTCCTGCTCGCCACCACCGGTCATGGTCGATGGACCCGGTTCCTGCTGGCTCCCAAGACCCGTCTGTTCGACGGGTTCTTCAGCACGCTGCTCCCGTACCGCGCCCCCACTGGGCCGGTCTGGCTCGGAGCGCAGTTCGCCGGCGCGGCCACGTGGCAGCTGGTGTGGGCGCGGCCCGGGACGGACTGGACGCCGTTCGCGACGCTCGAGCTGACCGTCGAGTCGGACCACGACCTGCTGCTCTCCTTCGACCCGACCCGCTCGACACCACCCGGGCTCGAGATCTACGAATGGCACCGCCACCTACGAGCTCCCGCCTATGCGACGGCGCGGCGGTCGCGGACCCCCGTCGCCAAGCCGCTACGCGGGCTTGAGCACCCGCGCTACGAATGAGTCGAGGTTGCCGAGCAACCGGTCGACCTTCTGCTCGACGCTGAGGGTCTCGTGGATGACCGGGCTGTCGAGCTTGCGCTTGCCGCGCGCCTTGAGGGAGCAGTCGAGGTCGGCGCAGATGTAGGTGCCGACGGAGTTGCCGTCCTGCCCGGAGCGACCGGCGCGGGAGGCGACCAGCAGCGCGACGTCACCGACCGTGGTGCACAGCGCGCACATCGTCTTCCGCGGCCCGCGCGTCTCACGCGAGGCGCGGAGGGCGACGCCGCAGAGCCGGCCCTCGTGCTCGGTGACGAGGTAGTGGTTCTGCGGCGCCTTCGGGTCCTGCCAGCCGAGGTAGTCCAGGTCGCCCCACGACCGTTCGGCCAGGTCAGCGGGGAGGTTGAGGCGCTTGGTCGCACCCTTGGTGAGGTTGACGAACGAGGAGCGTACGTCGGTCTCGGTCAGCGGCTTCATATCAACGAGGCTAGAATTTCCTACAACCGTTAGGCAACTCGTTATTCGGAGGATGTTGATGGGCCGTCCAGGGCTGAACCGGACCGCCGTGATCGCGGCCGCCGCCGACCTGGCCGACGAGCTGGGCTTCGACGCCGTCACGATCTCGGTCCTCGCGCGCCACCTCGGCGTCAGATCGCCGACCCTCTACTCCCACATCTCCGGAGCCACCGACCTCCGCACCGCCGTCACCGCGTACGTCCTCGACGAGCTCGCCGACACCACGAGCCGGGCGATGGCGGGGGAGGGCCGCGACCTCCTCGTCGCGTACGCCGACGCCATCCGCGACTTCGCCCGCCGCTCACCCGGCCGCTACGACGCCACCACCCGCCAACGCGTACCGCCCGGTCAGGCGAGGGAGTCCCGGACTGACTCCGTGGGTGAGGCGATCACCGCCGGCCGCCGCAACGCCGACCTCGCCCTCACCGTCGTCCGCAGCTACGGCATCGCCGAGACCAACGATACGTACGCCGTCCGGCTGATGTCCAGCCTCATCCACGGCTACATCACCTTGGAGATGGCCGGCACCTTCGCCCACCGCGAGCCCACGAGTGAGACCACTTGGCCCGCGGTCCTCGAGGACCTGGACCGCACCCTCACGCGGATAGCGACGGCGCAGTGTCACTGATCGCGATGGTTAAGCGCCGCCGACCTCCCTGGATCAAATGAGTCAATTGCGGCGTAGGTCTCTGGCGCCTGCCAGGCTGCGCAGGGCCGCGTTCAGGATGGGCCGGTGGCCAAGGCAGGGACGCGCCTTGGGCGAGAACCAGGACCGCCAGCAGGACATACAACGCAGCACTTCAGGGTGCTCTGGGTCTACCTCAACGCTGCCGCTGCACTGCGGGCACGGTTCCATAGCGGAGCTCCCTACGGCTTGACGTCGAACTCTCCCACCTTCGCACCGGTCAGAAAGTCTGTCCACTCAGCCGTCGTGAACTCGACAGTCTTGCCGGTCGTGGAGTTGCGGACCGCCACCGTGCCCGGACGGTTGGTCGCGACTTCCACGCACCGAGGGTCGTTGTTGTCGTAGGAGCACGCGGTTGACGTGCGGAACTCGAGCTCGGGGAGTGCGGTCATGCGCGTACCTTTCGTAGATTCTGCTCCGAGGAGACGGTCCCCGCACCGCTTGTGCGACTGTCTACGGCCGTACTGACGGGTCTGTATGAACCCAAAGCGCCAAGCCTCCGGCGCTCCTCAGGAGACAACGTCTGGCAGGAGGGTGCTTCTGCTCTCTGAGCCAGCGCAGTCCGCACGTGCCGCATGTAGTCGGGTCCTGGTCCATCCCCTGAGTCCTGTCTCATAGACAAAGTGCTGGCACCCGGAACGCCGCAGGCCCATCAATGGTTTGAAGGAGGCGATCCCAACCGGCAGCGCCCCGGGGTGAGACAAGCCTGTTGGACGTGCAGGGCATGGGCAGGTGGGGGCAACCCACCGCCTCAAGTGGGGAGATTCCCCCTAGTTCCATTGGTGGTGAGGCCTCACCGCTGAGCCCTATCCTGGAAGCGGTCCCAATCTCGTGATGAAGGCAAGGCCCATGCCGAATCCGCAGAACCCCGACGAACTCGCCGCACGCGTCATTGGCGAGCGCATCCAGAACATCCGCACCCGCACCGGGCGTACCCGGGCGGTCATCGCTGGTCTCGTCGGTCGGTCTGAGGACTGGCTCCGCGATGTGGAGAAGGGCCGGCTTCAGCATCCTCCTGGCCTTGAGATGCTGCTCAAGATCGGGCAGGCGCTCGGCGTACGTGACCTGACCGAGATCACAGGCGAGCACCAGTTGTTGGTTGGCATCTCTCGCCGTGCCGGACATCCCGTCGTGCCTGCCATTCGTGAGGCCATTGAAGGCGTGGATCTTCGTCCTGTCCCTTCGCCCATCGACACCAATGAACTCGCCGCGCGCGTCGAGCGCGCATGGAGGCTTTGGCACACCTCGAAGACGCCTCGCGCTGACGCAGGGGCAATGCTCCCCGAGCTGATCACTGATGGGCGACGTGCGCTGCGGACCCTGGACGGGCAGGAACGACGCGACGCTGCCGCCGCGCTCTCCGGTGCGTACGCGTTGGCCGAGCAGGTTTTGGCTTGGGTTGCCGACGCTCCATTGCTTTGGCTTGCTGCTGACCGCTGCATGGCTGCCGCTGAGATCGCTGATGACCCGGTAACGCTCGCGTCGGCGTCGTGGGTGCTCGGTAACGTCTGGCGCTCGACAGGCCGCGAGGAAGACGCCTACCGGCTCGCATCGGATGCCGTGGCACTGCTTGAGCCGCACCTGGACGGCGACGAGGATGCCCAAGCGATGTGGGGTGCCTGCCAGTTACACGGGGCAATCACAGCCGCCCGGATCGGTCGTGAGGGTGACGCGCTCCGTGGGATCGACCAGGCAATGACGATGGCGCGCGCGATGCCTGAAGGCTCCGCGCACCCGTGGACCCTGTTTGGCGTGGCGAACACCGACGTCAGCGCCGTGTCAGTGCAGGTCGAACTACGCAAGTCCGGGGGAGCGCTCGAGGTGGCTAGCGCCGTAGACCCCGACGCGGTGCCCTCAGTGGACAGGCGGGCGCGGCTGTGGCTCGAACTGTCCCGTGCCTACGCCCAACAGCAGGACTGGATCGGCAGTCTCGGTGCGCTCCGCACCGGCACTGGCATCAGCGAGGAGTCGATGCGTAGCCACCCGTTGGCGCGGTCGCTGGCGTCCGAGTTGGTGACGCATGGCGGTCGGCTCAATGAGCGTGAGTCCCGAGCGCTCGCATCCAGGCTCGGAGTGACTGCCTAATCAGGGTTCGGACCGAAGCTTGCCCTCAGCGCGAGCCAGCAGCAGCTTGTACAGCGGAGCGACGGAGCCAGCCCCGATGATCTTGCCCTCGGCGATCAATCCCTCGATCTCGTCCAGCGGGATCCAGCGGACCGTGTCAGTCTCGTTGAGGTCGGGGGCTGCACCGGTGTCCGTGGCCCCGCGAGCGAGGTAGATGATGTTCGGCTGGTCCACGCTGCCGACCAACGGCTGGAACTCAAGGAACTTCTCGATCGTGCGTGGCCTCCGGCCGGTCTCCTCCTCGGCCTCACGCAGAGCGGCGACGTGCAGCTCTTCGCCGTCGTCGAGGTAGCCACCCGGCAGCTCCCACACCCACCGATCCTGGATGAACCGATGGCGCCACATCATCAGCACCCGCTCGGAGTCATCGACCATGAGCACCAGGACCGCCGCGGGAATCCGCATCACCCACTGATCGAACAACGTCCCATCAGGAAGCTCCACGTTCGCCCGGCTGAGCACCATCTTCAACTTGTCGTCGACGACTTCCTCGCTATGGATGATCCACTGGGTCGCGCTGCGCTCGGCCACGGTGACCAACTTAGCGGCCTTCCGGTCCACTCTCGTTGAGGGCCGCGATCCACTTGGGAAGCTCGGCGAGTGACGAGATTCGAAGCGTCGCGATCTCGTCTGCCGCCGGGTCGTGTTCCTGGATCACGCCCCACGGCCCTCGTCGGATCAGCGCCGTCGCCATTCCGGACTCAGCGGCCGGCCGGATGTCGTTGTCGAGCCGGTCGCCGACGTAGAGGATCTCCTCCGCCGCGTACGGAGCCGCCTCGATGACATGCTCGAAGAACCCCAGATCCGGCTTGCTCACACCCCAGTCGTCGGAGGTTGCGACCATGTCCACTGGAAAGTCCAGCTCCCGCAGGGTCCGCCCCGCGCTCACTGTCTGGTTCCCAGCCAACCCCAGCCACAACCCGTCCTCGCGCAGCGCTTTCAAAGCAGAGCGTACGTCGGGATAGAAGTCATCCTCCCCGAACCGCTCAGCCTGCCCGGCCTCTTCCCGCTTCCGCCGTTCCTCGGTCAGATCGAACCCCGGCTGGAACACCTGGAACGCCTCGCGATAGTCCATCCCACGAGCGATCACCGCCCCGAACACCGCCGACAACGTATGCCTCGGCACCCCCAGCCAGTCCGCCCAAGTCCCGTACTCGCGGGTCTCGTCAACCAGGCACTCGCCTACGTCGAACACCACCGCCCGAATCATGGATCGGGATCCTTCCACACCACCTGTGTCACAGGCGGCGGAGTGACGCGGGTGCGAGCGCCTATGGCAATGGACAGGAGAGAATGCCGGCATGTCGAACTTGCGTCCCGTTTCTCACCCTGGCCAGTCGGAAGGGCTGGTCCACTTCACAGGCCGTGCGAGAGAGTCGTTCGCGCCCGAAGTGGCTCTGATGTCGCCTGAAGAGCGATTGGACAACATCGTCTGGGAGCAGGCGCTGAGGGGCCATCCGGTGCCGGGGTCAGACGAGCCCGTGGTGTGCCTTAGCGAGAGCAACAAGCTTGGAGCGGCGGCGCTCTTGTCAGCAGCTGGTTTTTCCGGATGGGGGCTGGTGTTGCGGCGGCAGTGGGTTTGGGACCGGGGTGGTGGGCCGGTCTGGTACGTCCGAAACGACCTCTGGTCCGACGTCAGAAAGACACTCGACCCAGCGCTGCATGGCTGGCTTGTTAGGACCGATCCTTCGACGTCCGACTGGCTCCATGAACGTGAATGGCGCGTGCCATGCACAAACGGGGAACTTGAGTTGGCGCCCGAAGCAGTGATGGCATTCCTGGTTTCAGACGACCGGTGGGAGCCGCCAACGCAATCCGGCCATGTCCTGGACCCCATGACCGGAAACCTAGTTGTTGGTGAAGTGACACTTGAGTGGGCCCTCGGCATTCCCGTGTGGCGGTGGAATGGCCAAGACCTTGTCGAACTTGGTCCTGTTCGACGTCGAGAGGAGGCGTGGCCGGTGCAGCCGTGATGCGGCGGTGTGACGCACGTCTGAAGGACGGCCAACGAGAACCTGCGTGGAATGTCCAAGGGCAACCCCGCGAGAGGTGTCCTGGCTCGATCATCCGGTCCGCAAACTCGCGCGGCCCTAACATGCTGTCGCGCATGACGACGCGATTGTGGTCGAGCCGGTCGTGACGGCCGAGAATCTGCCCTCGGTTCTGGCCGAGGGGTGCGAGCTGACGAAACTCGGCGTTAAGCCTCGTCAGACTCGGGCACTTCTGCGCCGCGACGATGATCAGGATGCAGATGCACTTAGGGCGTCGGCCTACTCAGAAGGGCGGCCGCCGGGTCCTTGCTGGCATCGTCCTGGTATTGCTGGCGCTCCTTCTCTCCGAGTGCCCTAACCGCCTCGCGGAAGCTGTCGAAGTCTCCAACGGTGAGGGTCGCGACGTCCTCGAGTCCGTACCTGTTGCGGATCTCGCCGATTTGCCTCGTCGCTTCATCAACCCAATCACTTTGCGTAAAGGCGTCGGTCAACTCACGAAGGAGCCGTTTGGCCTCACGTTTAGTGATTCCCTTGGTATGGGACTTGAGGAAGTTCTTCACCGTCCGCTTGACCTTGTCGTCGCTACGGTTGCGATCTTCTTCCACAGAAGCGGCGTCCAGGACTTCGGACAGATGTGCCAAGAGTGCGGCAAACCGTTCGCGTAGTAGGTTGGCGCCAGGCGTTTCCGGAGATATATCGAGTAGCAGCACCAACTCGCGCGCTAAGCCGACCTTCTCGATGTGCTCCCCTGGAAACGAATCTCGATAGAGACCATCGAGTGCATCCCAGAGATGGCCGTCTTGCGCCACCGCTGCCTCAAGATCTGCCAGTTCAAACTTGGCCGGGTCAATATCATCTAGGGCGACGAATCGTGTCAGGTGCGCTAGCGCAGCACGATGCGCAATCTGTACAGGAATCAAGTCCTCGATCTCTTCGACTTTGATTCCTGGATCGAACTCAAGACCTGAGAATCCTGCCCATTCATCCAGGCGAACGATGTACTCGTCCTTCAGTACCCGCTTCTTCCGTGCTTCACCCCGCTTGAGAACCTTCTCGGCCTCACGTCCAGACTGGTCGCCATCGAGTAAGGCCACACATGGAGGTTTGATGGTATCGCGACCTCGAGCGAGATAAACCATGTAGGGAATGCCGTCAGCGCCGCCTGCCGCGACGATGGTCACTTCGTTCAGGTCCAGCGCCTCGGCCCGGCCACCATGACGTCGAGCGAGGTGCATCGAAAGCCCAGCGATCAAGATTTGGTCCGCATGACCTTCTACGAACAGATTGCGTCCGCCGATGAATGCGGTCTCCGCAACATAGGTTCCGAGCGACGAGCGCAAGGGTTCGTAGCGGTTGTTTGCGGCGTCGTTTACGACCCGAGTTCCCTCGTCCTCGGCGCCCTTGTCAAGGACGCGGATACGTTCAGGAGCGTTCTTGTCGATTAGGAATGGCGAGTGCGTCACATACACGACTTGGCTTCCGTTGCTTCCATCCTCCGGGAGCGCGTAGTCCCGAAGTACCCGAAGCAAGTCTTGTTGGCCAATGCTCGACAGAAAGGCATCAGGTTCGTCCAAGAGAAGTACGTCCGGACGCGTTTGGGTTAATCTGTGGGCGGTGATCTGAACGAAGTAGCTCAGGAAGTAGCGAAGACCCTGGCTCCGTTCGCCAAAAGAGTAGGTTGAACCCGTCCGGTCTCGGATAGTGAAGGCAAGTTCATGTTCGCGGGCCTCGAGTATCAGGTCGAACTCGCGATCTTGGCTCCACCAACGCTGGACGTTCAGATTGTCGCGAATGGCAGTGTTCATTGCGCCGACCACCGCTTCGACTTGACCTTCCCGTCCAGATGCGAGTGCGTCGCGGAGCTCGATGAACGCTCTCGGGTCGATACGCGCAGCGTCAACCAACAGCATTCGAGCGAGCTCGTATTCATCGCGACGCCGACGCTCAACTTCTTCGGAATCCTTATCTGCCGGGGGCGCCAGTGATGGAGCGATGATCTTCCCGACGGCAGCTTCAGTTGGCTCATCAAGCCGGAAGATCCGATCGAAGAGAGTTGTTCGCTGGCGGCGGTCATGCAGGCCGGTGCGTTTCTCGCCGGTCAGTTCTGCGATCGACACGCTGTCTGGAACTGCGACCCCCGTCTTCAGTTTGAATGTCTTAGGCAGAGCCGCTTCAAGCTTCGCCAACTGTCCAGCGGACAGCTTGAGGCGCTCCTCATTGACCACCAAGAACGGATCCTCAGAACCCGGTCGGTACAGCCCAAACTCTTGTGCGTCATGAAGTGCCGCGACTCCCGCAATCTGTTCGCCTTCATCAAGTCGGAACACTGCGCCAAACTCGGGGAGTCTGATTTCGCCTTCCTGAACCGAGTACTCCTCGCTGTATCGGCAGAAATCCTCTCGCTGGATCGGCTTGCCTGTCAACGCCGCCTCGACTGCCAAGAGCAGTTGGCTCTTACCCGATTCGTTCGCGCCGACGACCGCGGTGATGTCCGGTTCGAGGGGCACGCGCACAAACGGGTACCAAGGCTCCTGCTCCTCCCAAGAGGAAGGAGTGCTTTCCTCCCGAACCTTGCGCTCGAAGTCATAGTTGAACGAGCGAAAGAACCGAACGTCGATGCGAGTCAGCTTCAATTGTTTCCTCCATGGTGCTGCCGTTCAGGTCATCCATCTGGCGTGCGTCGCCGATCGCGACCCGTGATGAGGCAAGCCGCTGGATCGATGGTAATGGCGAGCACCGACGGACGCAGAGTTTCTTGGCGCGTACTTCCGTAGAACTAGCGCGAATGTCTTGGTCTCGTGCCCGTTTCGGCTGCGACACTCTGGGCGGAATGGGCGACGCAGGCTTCTCGGCGAGCAAGTCCGGCTCGCGGCAGCGAGGCGCGCGGAGCGCGTCAGTGATGCCGCTGACCGCAGGCCCGGATCGGACCTCCCCGGCTGCGGCAGTCACTCAGCCGGCGGAGACCAGACCATGGTCAGCTGATGAACTGGCTGCCCCTGGTACCTGACCCCCGGAACCAGCGGTTTCGAACCATGCGCGACGAATCCGCACTTCTCGAAGAACTGGATTGCACGGGTGTTCTCGACCAGTGTCTGCAGGTAGCAGCCCGGGCTCTGTGCGTTCGCGAGCCAGTCCTGCCATGCGCGCATCAGGTCCATGGCGACGCCGGTGCCGCGCGCTTCCGGAGCGAGGTTGATGTGGAGGTGGGCGGGCCAGCGTGGGTTCACGACTTCGCCGGAGGCGGACTCGCTACCTCGCAGTTTCGCCTTGGCCATGTCGACGAGGCTGCGGGCGAAGAACGGCATCGATCGCGGCCTGAGCATCACCTTGTGGCGGGTGATCGCTTGGGTCAACAGCTCGTCCTCGCCAGGGAGAAGCGCACTGTCGGTGCAGCCGGTCAGGTAGCCGACGAGGTCGCCATCGACCTCGGCGAGGAAGAGGGTCTCGGGGCAGTGCTCGATGTAGGGGTCGAGGTAGACCATCTGCTCGGAGGGTAGATGCCTCCACAGTTCTCCGCTGGGGGAGTCGGCGCCCGCTCGGGCGAAGAGATCGACGAGCGCGTCGTGGTCAGCGGGCGTGTAGGTCCTGATCATGTAGTTCCTATCTGCGGGGCACGGACCGAATGTATCCGGGGGCGCTCCAAGCCCGGTGCCAAGAGGCTAGCGACCCGCCGGCTCGTGCCGGGCAACACGCGCGGCGTAGTGAATGATGCCGTAGGCCCAGAACGGCGAGATGAGCACTCCTGCGTGGTCAGAAAGCGGTCCATCTCCAGGGTCGAGGAACCTCGCCGCGCAGGCAGGCAAGTCAGTGGTACATGGAGGCTGCAGATCGTTACGGCGCGCTCAATGCTCATTGCGCTGACCACGATGCGCTTGGCGATGGTCAATGTAATGACCATTACGAGGCCAAGGTGACTGTCGATGCCGAAGTGCCCGTTGGCTGCGAAGTCGCGGCGTACAGCCCCTCGGCGACGAGACCACCGGAGGGACCTCGAGGACCACCTGCGTAGGAGCCCGATCACCTGCCGGGATCGCCGTCAGACTGGCAGCATGGGCACCCCGTCATCAGGAGGCCCCATGCCCACCACAGCCACATTCGTCTCGCCGACCGACGGCACCGCGCTTGCAATCCGGACATGGGGAGAGGAGCTGTCCGCGCCGCGGGGCGTTGTCCAGATCGCCCACGGCATCGCCGAGCACGGGCAGCGTTACGACCGGTTCGCTCGGGCTCTCGTCGCGGCTGGGTACGTCGTGCGGGCGGTCGACCATCGCGGTCACGGCGGGTCCGTCGCGTCGGCCGACCAGCTCGGTCTTTTCGACTTCGAGGCGCTGGTGGCCGATGTTGCGGCCATGGGTGCCTCGCTGCGCGATGACTTCTCCGGGACGCCGGTGTTCCTGGTTGCGCACTCGATGGGGTCCTTCGCGGCGCAGACGGTGCTCTTGGACCGGGCCGACCTGTACGACGGCGTGGTGCTGTCAGGCTCGACCGCCCTCGACGTACTCGCTGGTGCGCTCTCGAGCTCCGAGGGTCCGGTCGGACTGGAGGCGTTCAACGCCGGGTTCGAGCATCGGACCGGGTATGAGTGGCTCTCACGCGATGAGGCCGAGGTCGATGCGTACGTCGCGGACCCGTTGTCCGGGTTCGACCTGCCCGACACTGCCGTGCCTCAGCTGTTCGCCGGCGCCGAGCGTCTGGCCGACCCGGCAGCCATCGGTGGGATCCGCTCCGATCTGCCGATTCTCGTCGTCTCCGGCGACGCCGACCCGCTCGCCGGAGGTGGCGCCCTGGTCGAGCTGCTGGGAGAGCGTTATCGCGAGGCCGGACTGAAGGATGTGACGGTGACGCTCTACCCCGGGGCGCGCCACGAGATCTTCAACGAGACCAACCGCGACGCGGTCACCGCCGACGTGATCGACTGGCTCACGGCTCATTCCTGACTGCGGCACGGTCAGGGACGGATGGCTTCGCATATGCGAGGCCACCCGTTGCGCGCCCTGATGCCGCCGCCCGCACGCCGTGCTGCATCAATGTCCGGTCCCGCCCAATAACTGCGCGACCACGCGGCGGTGCGCCAACTAGGGGTGCCGCCATGGGGTTTGGGCGCGAGGCGAGAAGGGTTCGAGACACTTCGCTGCCTCATGCACACAGCATCGTGCATTGGCATCGTGCATTGAGTTCTCGAGGCCCGCAGCGTCGACAGATCTGGGCCATGGACCAAGGATGTCACCCGATCTGAGAAACCGAGTAGCACCTGCACGTAGGCGTACGTGACGATGACTGCTCTGGCCCACCTGATCGAACGGAGCGCGAAATGAGTCGGACGTCGTTCATGAGCAGACTTCGGGATCAGGTCATCCGGCAGCTCGTTCACAGCGCGCTGGCAGAGGATGAGATCCCCGGGATCACCGTCGCGGTAGTGGCTGGCACGGAGCACGGCAGCTCACTGCGGGAGCGGGGGGAGCCGCATTGGACGTTTCCCGACGATGGGCACGAATACGTGTGGGTGCACGCCACGTATCAGCCGACGAACGAGGCAGCGCAGTGGAGGTTGGGGCGCTCGGAAGATCTCCATGATCCGTCGGAGCTGGTTGCTGCGTGTCAGGAGTTGGGCTCGTGTGTCGAGGACTGGCTGTGCGAGTCGTCGTTCGCGTGGGGCGAGCTGCGCCATGCCCGATGTCCGGAGATCCAGGAACTGCCTGAATGGCTGGTCACTGGCGCCTGAGGGTCGCTCAGGCGCCGGCGACCACCTCAGGCGTACGGCCGAATCCCGTCGATGATGCGGGACCAGTTCTCGGCGCCGTAGCCACGGGAGCGGGCCCAGGTGTAGTGCGCCTGGACGGCGCGGGGGAGATCGGTATCGATGCCGGCGGCCTCGCTGGCCTCGACGAGGTGGTCGGCGGTGGCGCCCATCATCGTCACGGTGCTCAGGTGGCCGGGGTGTTCGCCGGCCTCGAGCTGGGCGCCGAGGTCCTCGCCGGCGGCCAGCATCGGCAGGATGCCGGCGAGGGTCTGCATCAGCTCCGGGATGGCCGCGGCCGGCTTGATGCCGCCCGTCTCGAGCAGCGCCACGGCGTGGAGCAGCGAGGAGAGGGAGGTCAGGAAGACGTCCAGGTGGGCCTGGTACATCAGCTGGGCCAGGCCGGGGTCCTCGCCCAGGTAGCGGACCGCGCCGATGCGAGCCAGCACATCCTCGTGCGGCGAGAGCGCGTCAGCTGGCCCGCTGAAGTAGACGAACGCATCGGGTGTGCCGACCATCGGCGCCGGGATCATCACGCCCCCGGTCAGGAACTGCGCGCCGTGCGAGGCCGCCCACACCGCACCCCGACGCGTCCCGTCGGGCGACTCGGAGCTGAGGTTGACGATCGTGCGCCCCTTCAGCTCGTCGGTGGCGGAGCCGAGCACGTCGTACATCGCCTGGTAGTCGGTCAGGCTGAGGATGACCAGGTCACTCGCCGCGACCGCCTTCGCGGGCGAGTCGGCCAGCTGCGCACCGGCGGCGACGACCTCGTCGGCACGCGAGGCCGTCCGGTTCCAAACGGTCACCTGATGCCCGGCGGCGAGGAGGCTGTGGACCATGGCCTGACCCATCGGGCCGAGGCCGATGAGGGTGACAGCGGAGCGGGGTTGATTCATGGTGGACTTCTCTCGTCTCGTTCTCGATCGGTACGCACCATCCTCGACGCTTGCGTAGGATCGCGGGAGTACCCACTAATAACTGGGGTACTTACCAAAAGGTTCGTGAGGAGCACCCCGTGACGAAGCAGGCCCGAAACGGTCCCTACATCTGCGGCATCGACGCCGCCCTCGACGTGGTCAGCGGCAAGTGGAAGGGGCTGATCCTCTGGGAGCTCGATGAGCACGGCGTGCGCCGCTTCGCCGAGCTGCGACGCGGCCTGCCCGGCGTCAGCGAGAAGATGCTGACCCAGCACCTGCGCGAGATGGAGCAGGACGGCCTGGTGCACCGCGAGGTGTACGCCGAGGTACCCCCTCGGGTGGAGTACTCGCTGACCGAGCACGGCCACGCCCTCAACGTGGCGCTCGAGCCGCTCGGTCAATGGGGGATCGGCCGCATCGCCCGCGAGCAGCCCGAGCTGGTCGAGCATCGCGACGCCGACCTGTTGCCCCGACCGTCGTAGCCGCCGTCAGGTCCGTCGAGACTGCGACTCGACGGACCGGAGGCATGGGTCATCGATGTGCTTCGGTGACAGCGTCGGTTGGCTTGCGGGCATCCTGTGGGCCACGAGCAAGGATGTAGACGAACAGGACGGCCATCACCGCGGCGCCTGCCCACATGGCGTTTTGCCAGCCGTCGACGAACGACTCCTGTGCGACCCGGACCAGCGCTCCGGCCTGGGGGCCGGCGCCGTCTGCTGCGGCGACGGCGTTCGCGATGCCCTCCCGTGCTGTGTCCGCGACGTCGTTCGGGACGCCATCAAGACGATCGTCGATCGCGCTCTTGTAGCCGGCGGACAAGATGGCTCCGAGGAGGGCGATTCCCAGGGCGGTGCCGAACTCGCGGGTGACGTCGTTGAGTGCGGACGCGACCCCTTGGCGCTCGCGGGGCAGTGAGCTGGTGATCGCCTCCGTGGACGGCGTCATGGACAGGCCCATGCCTATACCCATGGAGAGCATGCCGGGCAGGACCGCGAGGTAGCCGCCCTCGACGGAGACCAAGCCGGCCATGAGGGCGAGTCCGGCGCCGGCGAGGAAGATGCCGGCAGCCGTTGTGGCTCGTGCTCCGACGCGAGCGGCGACCTTCGGGGCGAGCCCGGAGGCAAGCATCATCAGCAACGCCATCGGCATCATGGCCAGCGTGGCCCGCAGTGCGGACCACCCCAGCACGGCTTGAAGGAACGGGAAGAGCACCACGAAGATCCCAGCCTGCACCCCGAAGACCACCAGCAGCGTGACCGATCCGCTGGCCAGGCCTCGTTGACTGAAGAGCCGGACGTCGAGCAGAGGCGCCGCCTGGCGCAGCTCCCAGACGACGAAGGCGACCGCGGCGAGGATGCCACCGACCAGCCCGATCATGGTCGCGGGCTCGGTCCAGCCGTGTACCGGACCCTCGTGTAGCGCGAAGATCAGCCCGAGGACGGCGAGGACCGAGGTCGCCGTGCCGATCGTGTCGAACCGGTGCTCGGTGTGCTCGCGTGAGTTGGGCACCGAGCGCACGATCATCGCGACCGCAACCAGGACGAGCGCAATCGGCAGCATGAAGAGCCACCGCCAGGTGGCGACGTCGACGAGCAGGGCGGACAGGTACATGCCGAGGATGCCGCCACCGCCGGCGACACCGGTCCACACGCCGATGCCTTTGGCGCGTTCCTCCTCGGGGAAGGTCGAGGTGATCACCGCCAGGGTGACCGGCATGATCATGGCCGCGCCGACACCGGAGGCGAAGCGGGAAGCGAGCATCATCTCAGAGGAGTTGGCCAGCCCGGCCGCCACGTTCGCGGCGCCGAAGACTGTCAGTCCCACGAGCAGCACGGGTTTGCGGCCGATCCGGTCGCCGAGTGCGCCCAACGGCAGCAGCAGGGCGGCGAGACTGATCGTGTAGAGGTTGATGAACCACAGCACAGTGCTCTGCGAGGCGTCGAACTCGACGGCGAGCTCGGGCTGGGCGACGTTGAGGCCGGTGACCGAGGCGATCACGGCCATCAATGCGATGCAGACCGCGATCAAGATCGCGCGACGCTGCCGCGCGTCGTGGACGGCCGAGTCGCCCGCGTCGACTGAGTCGCCATGGCCGATGTCGGAAACAGGTGGGTTCGTGCTCAATGGACTTCCTTTCACAACCTGCACAGCGGCAGGACGAAGTGGCGCCGCGACCCGGAGAAGGACCGCGGCCGTCGTTCGACGGCCACGTGAGTCGATGGTGCTCACGAGATGGCGGATTCGCAAACGTTGTTGCTGAATGGCAAACTGGTCGACATGGATCACTCGCCCGATCGCACCCTCGACGCAGTGGGACCACGACTCAAGCGCCTCCGCCAACGTCGCGGCATCACCCTCAGCGACCTGGCTGAGGAGACCGGGATCTCGACCAGCACGCTGTCCCGGCTCGAGGCAGGTCTGCGTCGCCCCACCTTGGAGCAGCTGCTTCCCCTCGCGCGCGCCCACGGCGTCACCCTCGATGAGCTCGTCGACGCACCGCCGACCGGGAACCCGCGCATCAACCTGCGACCCATCCCATGTGCGGACGGCTCCACGATCCTGCCCCTGACCCGTAGGCCGGGGGGCATTCAGGCGTACAAGTTCGTCCTTCCCACCGGCCGCGACGATGCCGAGCCGGACCTGCGCACTCACGAGGGATACGACTGGGTGTACGTCCTCAACGGCAGGCTCCGGCTCGTGCTCGGCGAGCACGACCTCATCCTCGAGCCCGGCGAGGCGGCGGAGTTCGACACGCGTACGCCGCACTGGTTCGCAGCCACCAGTTCGGGGCCGGTCGAATATCTCAGCCTGATCGGCAAGCAGGGCGAACGCGCCCATGTCCGGGCCGCGCCCAGGGCGCCCAGCTCGAGCTAGAGGCTGTGACGCTCCAGGACAAGGACGGCGACAGGGCTTGGTAGGACGCTGAGCGGCGTGAAGGAGGTCACATCCGACCGCGTTCTGCCGCTCGTGATTTGGATGACAAACACAACTTTGTGAACCTGAGGTCATGAGTCAACTGAAAAGTGAGACCGCCGCGGGCGACCCCGGCGACCGGTCTTTCCTGGGCCAGCCACGCGTGCTGGCCAACCTGTTCGGCGTCGAGCTGTGGGAGCGGTTCAGCTTCTACGGCATGCAGGGCATCCTGGCGATCTACCTCTACTACTCCGTGGCCGAGGGTGGCCTCGGGATCAGCGAGACGGTGGCGCTCGGGATCGTCGGTGCGTACGGCGGTTCGGTCTATCTCTCCACGATCATCGCGGCCTGGATCGCCGACCGCCTGATCGGCGCGGAGCGTACGCTCTTCTACTCGGCCTGGCTGGTCGTCTTCGGTCACCTCGGCCTCGCCCTGATCCCGGGGATCGCCGGTGTCGGCGTCGGCCTGGTGCTGATCGCGCTCGGCTCGGGCGGAGTGAAGGCGAACGCCTCCTCCCTGGTCGGCACGCTGTACGCCCCCGACGACGAGCGTCGCGACGCCGGCTTCTCCCTCTTCTACCTGGGCATCAACCTGGGTGCGCTGGTCGGTCCGCTGCTGACCGGGCTGCTGCAGAAGCAGTGGGGCTTCCACTTCGGGTTCGGGCTGGCCGCGATCGGCATGATCCTCGGCCTGGTGCAGTACTCGATGGGTCGCAGCAGGCTCCCCGCCGAGAGCCGCGTCGTGCCCAACCCGCTCCCGGCCTCGGAGCGTGGCCGCTGGATCGCCATCGCCGTCGGCGCCGTGGCGGTGATCGTGGTGCTCTGCCTGACCGGCGTCATCACCGCTCCGCGACTGGCCAACATCGTGATCGGCATCGCCGTCGTCGCCGCGATCCTGCTCTTCACGGTCATCCTGCTCAGCCGCCAGGTCACCGCCATCGAGCGGAGCCGGGTGTGGGCGATGGTTCCCCTCTTCATCGCCTCCGCGGTCTTCTGGTCGCTCTACCAGCAGCAGTTCACCGTGATGGTGGTCTACTCCGACCAGCGCCTGGACCGAGACATCTTCGGCTGGGAGATGCCGGTCTCGTGGGTGAACTCGATCAACCCGGTCTTCATCATCCTGCTCTCCGGCGTCTTCGCGGCGCTGTGGACCAAGCTCGGCCCCCGTCAGCCGTCGACACCGGTGAAGTTCGCGATCGGCACCATCCTGATGGGCATCGCGTTCTGGGTGTTCCTGCTGATGCCGAGCGGCGCGCACTCGGTGCCGCTGGTCGGGCTGGCGCTCATCCTGCTGCTCTTCACCCTCGCCGAGCTGCTGCTCTCCCCGGTCGGCCTCTCCCTGGCCACCAAGCTTGCCCCGCAGCGCTTCCGGACGCAGATGATGGCGCTCTTCTTCCTCTCGATCGCCCTCGGGACCGCGATGTCTGGACGGCTGGCCGCGTTCTACGACGTCAACGACGACAGCGCGTTCTTCTGGTGGGTCGGACTCGCCTCGGTCGTCGTCGGTGTCCTGCTGCTCATCGGCAACCGGCCCATCCGCCGGTTGATGGCCGGCGTGCACTGAGTCTCTGCGGCGTACGCGTCCTAAGGGGTGTCCCGGGCGAACGAAGATTCGTTCGCGCGAGACCGGCATCTGGTGGACCGAGGTCGAGACCGCCCGGATCCCTCAGAGCGACACCGACCAGGCCTGG
>NZ_JBEXSD010000068.1:0-26909 GCF_040613495.1 Nocardioides sp. NPDC006273
CTTGAACACCTATCTGTGCAGGTCAAACGTACTTTTCGCGGTGAGTGAACGACGGCGAACCTGTGGATGGTAAGTGGCCCGAAGGGCCACCCTCCTGCCCCACGCGCATCACCGTTCCGAAGCATGAATCCGCTGCGCCACACCCGGGCCGCCGCCCCGATAGCCAGCCATCTTTTTTCTCGAGATGGTCCGGTGTCCAGGACCGCGAAGCGGCCGGCGTAGCCGGCGGCCGAAGGCCGTCATCTCGACAAGCTCGATACATCGCCTTGACGCCGGGCCATGTCGAGAACACCCTCGAAGCCGGGTCGGCGGCCCCGATCAGCCCTCGAGCTAAACCTTCCGGCAGGGAGGTCTCGACAAGCTCGACCACCGGAAGACCGTGTTGGTCTCGACACGCCTCCGCCCAGCGGCTCCGGCGGCTCGACCAGCGTAGGTCGAGCCCAAAGTCCAACGAAACAGATGCGCAGAAACCCCCAGAGGTGCAGACTTCGCGCAACCCGAACGAAGGACACGCAGATGACCCGACTCCAGCTTGCCCGGGCGGCGGTCTTCGTCGCGTTCGCGATCCAGGGCCTGACATTCGCATCGCTGATCACCAGGCTGGAGTCGATCGCGACCAAGCTCGACCTCAGCGCCGGCGATGTGTTCGTCGTGCTCGGAGTCACCACCGCGATCGGCGCGGTCGGCAGCGTGACCGCCGGCCATCTCGCCACCAGGGTCGGCAGCGCGGCGACTCTCTCGCTGATGCTCGGCGGGGCCTCGCTGGCCGCGGTGGCGCCGGCGTTCGCGCCGACGATGGGGACGCTGCTGCTCCTCAACGGCGTCTACGGCTTCTTCCTCGGCGGCGTCGACGCCTCGATGAACATGCAGGGCACGGCCACCCAGGATGCGTACGGCCGCCCGTTGATGAACGGCTTCCATGCGATGTGGAGCGCGGCAGCCGTCCTCGGCGCCGTCTATGCGACCGTGACGATCGCCCTCGGCGTACCTCTTGGTCTGGACATGGTCCCGATCGCCGTCATCGGTCTGGTCGCCAACGCGGCCACGTTCCGGCTCCTGCTGCCACCGGCTGCGGTGGATGCTGCGGAGAAACGGACCAGCAGCACGCGAGGCCCGAAAAGCAAGCTGCCGATGCTGCCCCTCCTCCTGGTCGCGGTGCCGACGTTCGCGATGTGGTTCGTCGACTCCGCGGCCTCCGCGTGGGGCGGGATCTACGTCGTCGACGGGCTGGGCGCCATGGCGGCGGTCGCGCCGGCGATCTATGCCGCCTACCAGCTGGTGCTTCTGGCTGTACGTCTCCCCGGCGACCGCCTGGTGGCCCGCTTCGGCGCAGAGCGGGTGATCCGCACCGGCGGCGTCATCGGTGTCGGCGCGCTGCTGTTGATCGTCGCCGCCCCGCACTGGAGTGTGGCGGCCGTCGGATTCGCCGTCCTCGGCGGCAGCCTGGCGCTGGTTCCGCCGCAGTCGTTCGTCGCCGCCGCCCACATCTCCCCGGACAACGCCGAGGAGGCGATCGCTCGCGTCAATCTCGCCAACTACGCCGGCTACCTCGCCGCCGCCTCGCTGATCGCCGCGGTCGCCGAGGTCTTCGGTGAACGCTCGATGTTCGTCATCCCGCTCGCCGTCGCGGTCCTGATTCCGCTGATGGCCGGCCGCTTCGCCACCCGCCCGGCTCCGGAGTCCGTGCAGACCGGTTGAGTCGGCAGAAATTCCCTTCCCGTTTCTTGACTCATTCAAGATTTCGCGTAGGCTCTGGGACGTGGGGAACGCGGACTATGAGCAGCTGCTGAGAGGTGCCTCCCTGCGCGTCACTCGCCCGCGAGTGGCCGTTCTGGGGGCCGTCACCGAGAACGCGCACGCCGACACCGAGACCATTCTCGGGGCGGTGCGCGAGCGTCTTCCGGACGTCTCCCATCAAGCCGTCTACGACTCCCTCGCTGCCCTCTCGGCCGCCGGGATCGTACGCCGCATCCAGCCGTCCGGCTCGGTGGCTCGTTATGAGACCCGGGTCGGGGACAACCACCACCACGTGGTCTGCCGCTCCTGCGGGAACATCGCCGACGTCGACTGCGCCGTCGGCCATACGCCCTGCTTGACGGCATCGGACGACAACGGCTTCGTCGTAGACGAGGCCGAGGTCATCTACTGGGGCACCTGTCCGCAGTGCCAGGCCGCCCAGCGCAGCAAATGATCCGAACAAGAAGGATTGGAACCTGATGTCTGAAGAGTCCGTGAGCAAGTGCCCGGTCATGAACGCCGGCCGCGTTCACCCGACCGTCGGCAGCGCCAACCAGGAATGGTGGCCCAACAAGCTCAACCTGAAGATCTTGGCCAAGCATCACCCAGCGGCCAACCCGGTCGACCCCGACTTCGACTACAAGACGGCCTTCGAGGCTCTCGACCTGAACGCCGTCAAGGCTGACATCGCCGCGGTCCTGACGGACTCCAAGGACTGGTGGCCGGCCGACTTCGGCAACTATGGCCCGTTCATGATCCGCCTGGCGTGGCACGCCTCGGGCACCTACCGCAGCCACGACGGCCGCGGTGGCGCCGGCAGCGGTCAGCAGCGCTTCGCGCCGCTCAACTCCTGGCCCGACAACGTCTCCCTCGACAAGGGCCGCCGCCTGCTGTGGCCGGTCAAGGCCAAGTACGGTCAGTCGCTCTCCTGGGCCGACCTGTTCGTGCTGGTCGGCAACGTCGCGCTGGAGACCATGGGTCTGAAGACCTTCGGCTTCTCCGGCGGTCGTGAAGACGTGTGGGAGGCCGACGACGACGTCTACTGGGGCCCCGAGAAGGTCTGGCTCGACGACGAGCGCTACTCCGGCGACCGTGACCTGCAGGCGCCGCTGGCCGCCGTCCAGATGGGTCTGATCTACGTCAACCCGGAGGGCCCGAACGGCGAGCCCGACCCGATGAAGTCCGCGGTGGACATCAAGGAGACCTTCCGCCGGATGGGGATGAGCTCGGAGGAGACCGTCGCGCTGATCGCCGGTGGCCACACCTTCGGGAAGACCCACGGTGCCCACCCCGACGACCTGATCGGCCCCGACCCGGAGGCCGCGCCGCTGGAGAACCAGGGCATCGGCTGGAAGAACGGCCACGGCACCGGCGTCGGCGCCGACGCGGTCACCTCGGGCCTCGAGGTCACCTGGACCTACCACCCGACCCGCTGGGACAACGAGTTCTTCCACATCCTCTATGCCTACGACTGGGAGCTCACCGAGTCCCCGGCCGGCGCCAAGCAGTGGAAGCCGAAGAACAACGGCGGTGCCGACCTGGTGCCCGAGGCGTTCGGTGACGGCAAGCGCGAGCCGCGCATGCTCACCTCCGACCTCGCCCTGCGCATGGACCCGGAGTTCGACGCGATCTCGCGCCGCTTCAAGGACGACCAGGACGCCTTCTCCGAGTCCTTCGCTCGCGCCTGGTTCAAGCTGACCCACCGCGACATGGGCCCGAAGAGCCGCTACGCCGGCACCGAGGTCCCGGCCGAGGACCTCGACTGGCAGGACCCGCTCCCGACCGGCTCGGCAGCGACCGACGACGCCGCGATCGCGGCTGCCAAGAAGGCGATCGCCGAGTCCGGTCTGACCGCTCAGCAGCTCGTCTCCACCGCTTGGAAGGCCGCGTCGACCTACCGCAGCTCCGACAAGCGCGGTGGCGCCAACGGTGGTCGGATCCGTCTCGAGCCCCAGATCTCGTGGAAGGTCAACCAGCCCGACGAGCTCAAGCCGGTCATCGCGGCCTACGAGCAGATCGCGGCCGCGACCGGGGTCTCCTTCGCCGACGTCCTCGTCCTCGCCGGTGGCGTGGGTGTGGAGCAGGCCGCGAAGGCTGCCGGCTACGAGGTGACCGTGCCGTTCACGGCCGGTCGCGTCGACGCCACCCAGGAGCAGACCTCCGAGGAGAACTTCGCCTGGCTCGAGCCGGTCGCCGACGGCTTCCGCAACTACGACTCCGGCTTCCTCAACCTGCCGAGCGAGTTCCTGTTCATCGACCGCGCCAACCTCCTGGGCCTCTCCGCCCCGGAGGCGACCGTCCTCACCGGCGGCCTGCGCGTGATCGGCAACAACTGGGACGGCTCCGACCTCGGTGCCTTCACCAAGACCCCGGGCGCGCTGACGAACGACTTCTTCGTCAACCTGCTCGACTACGACCAGCAGTGGACCCCGTCCGCTGACGAGTCGACCTACACCAGCACCAACGGCTGGACCGGTTCGCGCGTCGATCTGGTCTTCGGCGCCAACTCCGAGCTCCGCGCCATCGCTGAGCTCTACGCCGGCGCCGACGCCAAGGCGAAGTTCGTCAACGACTTCGTCCGGGCGTGGGTCAAGGTCATGGAGAACGACCGCTTCGACCTGAAGCGCTGATCCTCACGGATCTGAGGCAGTACGCCGCGGCGTACTGCTGACACGGGGGCCGACCTTTCGGGGTCGGCCCCCGTTGTCATACCCGCCCCGGTAGGATCAGCTGCCGCCGTCTCGGGCCTCTCGCTCCATGCGCGAGGGAATCTGCTGTCTATGTCAGGTGGAGCAATGGAACAACGGAGACCCGAGCCTCCGAAAGGTCCTACCGGCCCGCCGCCGTCGTGGCGTCCGCCTCCGCCTCCGGCCCCTCCGATCCCGTCCGGGCAACGGCCGGCCGCGACGGGCAGCAGGCCGGGAGCGCGCCGCGCGGAGCCCAAGCCGTCCTCGGCTCGCGCCTTGCTCGCCAGGGCGGAGCCGGCCAAGGTCTGGGCGACCGAGAAGCTGGCTGCGGTCCGGGAGTCGGCAGCCAAGCGAACTGGGCCGAGGAGCTCGGGATCGAGCGAGCCAGGGCCGAGGAGTCCGCGATCCGCGAGCTGGCGGCGCTGGGGCAAGCTCTCGGCCAAGGTGGCGCTGGTCGGCTTCCTGACGCTCGCGCTGATCGGTTCGGTGACGGCGATCGTGGCGTACAACCGGATCTCGGTGCCGGACCCCAACGCCGAGTTCGAGGTCGAGACCTCGTTCGTCTACTACAGCAACGGCAAGACCGAGCTCGGCCGCTACCAGGACGGCGACCAGAACCGGATCAAGCTGCAAGCCGACGAGATCCCCGAGATCGTCAAGCACGCCGTGGTCGCCGCGGAGGACCGTACGTTCTACGAGAACAGCGGTGTCGACATCAAGGGCATCCTGCGGGCCGCCTTCTCCAACACGACCGAGGGCACCTCGGGTGGCGCGTCCACGATCACCCAGCAGTACGTCAAGAACTACTACCTCAGCTCCGAGCGGTCCTACTCGCGCAAGCTGAAGGAAGCGGTCATCGCGCTGAAGCTGACCAGGCAGAAGAGCAAGGACCAGATCCTCACCGACTACCTCAACACGATCTACTTCAACCGGGGTGCCTACGGCATCGAGGCTGCCGCGAAGGCCTACTTCGCCAAGCCCACGAAGGACCTGTCCTTGCGGGAGACGGCGGCGTTGGCGGCGATCCTCAACAACCCGGCCGGCTTCGACCCCGCCAGCAGCAAGTTCCGGGGTGAGGAGAAGCTGCTCGGTCGCTACCGGTACGTCCTCTCCGGCATGGTCGACCTCGGCTATCTGAAGCAGGCCGACGCCGACAAGGTGAAGGACGCGCTGCCGAAGTTCCCCGCGAAGACCGTGCCGAGCCGACTGGGCGGCCAGCGCGGCCACGCGCTCACCATGATCAAGGCCGAGCTGCTCGGCCTGAAGGGCGCCGACGGCAAGCCGCTGTTCACCGAGGAGAAGATCGACAGCGGTGGCCTTCGGATCACCGCGACGCTCTCGCCGAAGGTGATGAAGGCGTCGGCGTCCGCTGCCAAGACCGTGAAGCCGAAGAACCGAAAGGCGTACGTCAAGAACGACCCCGAGCAGAAGAACGCCCTGCACGTGGCGACCGCCTCGGTCGACGTCGCCTCCGGTGCGCTGCTCGGCTTCTACGGTGGCCAGGACTATCTCGACAGCCAGCACAACTGGGCCGCGACCGGAGGCCACGCCGGGTCGACGATGAAGGTCTTCGCCACCGCGGCGGCGATCGAGAAGGGCTACTCGCTGAAGTCGACCTGGGCGGGCGACTCTCCGTTCACGACCTACACCGGCCGACCGGTCGTCAACGAGGGCGAGCAGGCCGGGGTCGCCGACGGGATGGACTACGGCCAGCACATCACCATGCTCAAGGCGATGGAGCAGTCGGTGAACACGGCCTACATCGACATGACCGAGTCGATGGGCGGCCCCGAGGCGGGTCGCAAGGCGATCTACGATACCGCGGTGGCGGCCGGTGTCGCCCCGGTGAAGCCGAACCCGAAGTTCCCGGGCATCCCCAGCACCACCTCCGACTTCGACCACAAGACCGACGACCGGATCGCCCTCGGCCGGGCCAACGTCAGTCCGATCAACCTGGCCAACGCCTACGCCACGATCGCCAACGGCGGCTACCGCCACGACGTGCACGTGGTGAAGAAGGTGCGCGACCGGGCCGGCAACGTCCTCTACAGCTGGAACGGCAGGAAGAACGGCCGGCACGCGATCTCAGAGGACATCGCCGCCGACGTGACGTACGCGATGCAGGGTGTGGTGCAGAGCGGCTCGGGCCGGAAGGCCCAGACCATCGGTCATCCCGTCGCCGGCAAGACCGGCACCGCCACCTGCGGTACATCGCAGCATGTGTGCACGTCGTGGTTCGCCGGGTTCACCCCGCAGATCGCCACCGCCGTCCGCTTCTCACGCGGCAACGGAGAGGGGAAGCTCGACGGTGGCTGGATGCCGTCCTACTTCGGCGCCGACTATCCCACCGAGACCTGGGCGGCGATCATGGGGAAGGCCATGGAGGGCAAGGAGGTCGAGAGCTTCCCCGAGCCTGTCTACGTCGACGGCCAGGATCCCGAGTCCGGTCACGAGGCGCATCTGATCGCTCCGCCTCCGCCGCCGGAGGGGGACAAGGATGAGGATGAGTGCGACCCCATCGCAGAGTTCTTCGGCGCCTGTGACAACAAGGACAAGGGCCGCGGAAAGCACGACGACTGACACCCATGTCTGTCATGTGAGACAGGTGTCCGTCGATTGAGATGTGATTTGGCGGAGGCACGCGGTCTCCGGCACGCTTTGGGCACGGTCACGACTGCCAGCGCGAAGCCCCGGCTTGCTGGCGGGCAACCCTCCCATGCGGCGGGGTGCTCCGGGTGACGACCAGGCCCTCGCCGAGGTGGCGCGGGCAAGCGCGTGCTTCGCCGGATCGGGCCGGGGAGCCCTGACCCCGAAGGGTTGACCATGTCCCTGCTCCCGCTCGTAGGCTCCGACACGCAGGTCCCGCTGCTGGACGGCACCACCACGACGTACGCCAACCTCGACGTCGCCGCGTCGGCACCGGCGCTGCGGAGCGTGGCCGACCGGGTCGCCGAGGTCCTGCCCTGGTACGCCTCCGTCCACCGCGGCGCCGGCTACCTGTCCCAGGTCTCGACCGCCCTCTACGAGGAGTCACGCGCGACCGTCGGCGCCTACGTCGGTGCCCGCGAGGACGACGTCACCGTCATCACCCGCAACACGACCGACGCGGTGAACCTGCTGGCCGGCTGCGTACCCGGCCGGGTGCTCGTCCTCGACATCGAGCACCACGCCAACCTGCTGCCGTGGCACCGCGTCGAGGCGGGAGTGACCGAGCGTCAGCGAGGGAACCATGAGGATAGGTCACGCCCGCGTCCGTACTCTGGCGCTTGCGCTACGGAGGCGGGCGTGACCACGGTCGCCGGCCGCGAGACCCTCGCCGGCACCATCGACGCTCTCGCCGGCGAGCTGGCCCGAGAGAACTACGCCCTGGTCGCGATCACGGGAGCCTCCAACGTCACGGGCGAGGCCCTGCCGGTCGCCGAGGTCGTCACCCTGGCTCACGCCCACGGCGCCCGCGTCTTCGTCGACGGGGCCCAGCTGCTCGGCCACCGTCACTTCTCGCTGGCCGCGACCGGGGCCGACTACGTCGCCTTCTCCGGCCACAAGCTCTACGCCCCCTACGGCGCCGGCGCCCTGGTCGGGCGTCGCGACTGGCTCGACGTCGGCACTCCCTATCTCGCCGGCGGAGGGGCGGTCGACGACGCCAGCCACGACTCCGGGATTGCGATCGTCGAGACCACCTGGCAGCCCGCCCCGGCGCGTCACGAGGGCGGCTCTCCCAACGTCGTCGGCGCGGCCGCGCTGGCCGCTGCCTGCGCGGCTCTCGGCGCTCTCGAGCCCGCTGAGCTGGACCGCCACGAGGCGTCGCTGAGGGGTCGCCTGGTGGCCGGTCTGTCCGCCCTGGACGGGGTCGAAGTCCTGCGACTCTGGTCCGACTCCGACGAGCCGGTCGGGGTCGTGACGTTCACGGTCGCCGACATCGAGCCCGGCCGGGTCGCGGCCTACCTCTCCGCCGAGCACGGCCTGGGCGTACGCGACGGCCGCTTCTGCGCCCAACCGCTCCTCAAGCGCCTCGGGCTCACCGGTGGCGCGGTCCGCGCCAGTATCGGTATCGGCACCTCGGTCGCCGACGTGGACCGGCTGGTGGCCGGCGTACGTTCTCTTCTCGAGGGTGACGTCCGGGGCGACTACGTCCTCGTCGACGGTGCCTGGACGCTCGCCGAGGACCCGCGGCCGCTAGTCGGACCGGTCGGTCTGACCCGCCTGGCCGACACCGCCGGCTCCTGTGGCGCCGCCGTCTGAGGAAAGCCTGCCGAGGCGTCCGCTAGGTCGGCCGAGGCGTCAGGTGCGGCGGCCGAAGCGTCACTCCGGTCGGCCGAGTGGTCAGTGGGTGACGTCTCGGCCGACCGGAGCGACGTCTCGACCGGGATGAATCGCCGCGTTCACGGTGTTGAGAGACTGTGAGCGAACGAGTGCATGGCGAGCGGAAGGTACGCGGCGGCAAGCTGGTCGTCGTCGACGCCACCGTCTCCGCGGACAAGATCATCGACGTCGTCCTCTCGGGCGACTTCTTCCTGGAACCCGACGAGGCGCTCGGGTGGTTGACCGCTGCCCTGGAGGGGCAGCCGGCCGACGTGTCCCTCGACCATCTGACCGCGGTCCTCGACACCGCCGCCCGACATGCCGACCTGGTCGGCTTCGGCACCCGCGACATCGCCCTGACGGTCCTGCGGGCGCTTGGCCGGGCCACGACCTGGGACGACCTCGACCTCGAGATCATGGAGACCGGGCCGCTGGGGCCGCGGATGCAGATGGCCCTCGACGAGGTCATCGTCCGCCAGGTCGCCGAGGGCCGCCGTGCCCCCAGCCTGAGGTTCTGGGACTGGGCCAGCAGCGCGGTCGTGATCGGCAGCTACCAGTCGCTGTCCAACGAGGTCGACGAGGCCGCCGCCGAGCGTCACGGCATCGAGGTCGTACGCCGCATCTCGGGCGGAGGCGCGATGTTCATCGAGCCGGGCAACACGATCACCTACAGCCTCGCCGTGCCCGACACGCTCGTGGCCGGGATGTCCTTCCAGGAGTCCTACGCGTTCCTCGACGAGTGGGTGCTCCGGGGTCTGCGCAGCGTCGGGATCGAGGCCGCCTACGCCGGCCTGAACGACATCGCCTCGCCGGTCGGCAAGATCGCCGGCGCCGCGCAGAAGCGGGTCCCGGGCGGGGTCCTGCACCACGTCACGATGGCCTACGACATCGACGCCGACAAGATGCTCGAGGTGCTCCGGATCGGCCGGGAGAAGATGTCCGACAAGGGCACCAGGAGCGCAGCCAAGCGGGTCGACCCGATCCGTTCGCAGACCGGGCTGAGCCGCGAGAAGGTCATCGATGCGCTGCTGTCCGAGTTCGAGCAGAGCTTCGGGGCTGCGTACGTCGGCCTCGATCAGGCCACGATCGACGAGGCGGCAGCGCTGGTCGAGAGCAAGCACGGGACCCCGGCCTGGCGCGCGAGAGTGCCCTGAAAGTTGGACTCCGCTGCTCGGAGCGTTCCTTGGATGAGATGGGGGGGTCCTCATTCACGACCGACATCACGAGCAGCGGAGCGCCGCCAGTTTGGCACGCCCAGATATGGCGTCGCAATAGGTGAAGGCCCCTCTGAGGGCATTTTCTGTCGGTCGATCTGCAGGGTGGAACTCATGGGGTATGGAAAGTGCCCTTCTAGAGGACTTCGACCCTGTCGACGTCGTCGGCTACGGGGGTAACGCAGGACTGCGAATGACGATGGCGGCGGTGGTCGGCTACCCTGGGGACATGCAGATGTCTGTCCTGCTTCTTAGGCAGCCGCGCTGACCCTGAGGGACACACCCCGGTCACGCGGCCACCCCTCCATGTGAGGGGCCCTTCTCATTTGTAGGGCTCATTCCAGAAGCAGTCTTGACGCACGACACTCGACAAGGACGAAAGACCAATGACGCAGGAGCAGGCTGAGCAGGCGACGTACGACGTCGTGGAACTGCAGGACAAGTGGCGCCCCATCTGGGAGAAGCTGGAGCCGTTCAAGGCCGGCCAACGTGACGGGGCCGAGAAGCGCTACGCGCTCACGATGTTCCCCTACCCCTCCGGCGACCTGCACATGGGTCACGCCGAGGTGACCGCGCTGCACGACGTGATCGCTCGCTACTGGTGGCTCAAGGGCTATGACGTCCTGAACCCGATCGGCTGGGACTCCTTCGGCCTGCCCGCCGAGAACGCCGCTATCAAGCGCAACGAGAACCCCGCCGGCTGGACCTACGCCAACATCGAGACCCAGGCGGAGTCCTTCAAGCGCTACGGCATCTCCTTCGACTGGTCGCGCCGGCTGCACACCTCGGACCCTGAGTACTACAAGTGGACGCAGTGGATCTTCCTGAAGCTGTACGAGGCCGGCCTGGCCTACCGCAAGAAGTCGCCGGTCAACTGGTGCCCCAACGACCAGACCGTGCTGGCCAACGAGCAGGTCGTCAACGGCGAGTGCGAGCGCTGCGGTGCGGTGGTCACCAAGCGTGACCTGACGCAGTGGTACTTCAAGACCACGGCCTACGCCGAGGAGCTGTACAACGGCCTGGATCAGTTGCAGGACACCTGGATAGGCAAGGTCGTCAACATGCAGCGCAACTGGATCGGCCGGTCCGAGGGCGCGCACGTCGACTTCGAGATCTCCCTGACCTCTGGTGAGACCAAGAAGGTCACCGTCTTCACGACCCGTCCCGACACGCTCTACGGCGCGACCTTCATGGTCGTGGCCGCCGACGCGGACCTGGCCGCCGAGATCGTGGCGCCGGAGCGGGCGGCTGCGCTGGAGAGCTACCTGGAGGACGTACGCAAGGCCTCCGACATCGACCGGCTGGCGACCGACCGTCCCAAGACCGGTGTCGACCTGGGCGTCACCGCGACCAACCCCGTCACCGGCGAGCAGATCCCGGTGTGGGCGGCCGACTACGTGCTGGCCGACTACGGCACCGGCGCGGTGATGGCCGTTCCGGCCCACGACCAGCGCGACCTGGACTTCGCCAAGGCGTTCTCGCTGCCGGTGCGCCGCGTCGTGGACGTGCCGGGCGCGGAGAACCCCGAGGAGACGTACGTCGCGACCGTGGGCGACGGTGCGTACGTGAACTCGCCGGAGCTGGAGGGCGTCGCCGACAAGGCGAGCGGCATCCACAAGATCATCGAGAAGCTGGAGGCCGAGGGCCACGGCAAGGGCACGATCAACTACCGGCTGCGCGACTGGCTGCTGTCGCGGCAGCGCTACTGGGGCGCGCCGATCCCGATCGTGCACTGCCCGGTCGACGGCGAGGTGCCGGTGCCCGAGGCCCAGCTGCCGGTTCAGCTGCCGGAGCTGAAGGGCGCCGACCTGAAGCCGAAGGGCGTCTCGCCGCTGGCGGCCGCCTCGGAGTGGGTCAACGTGTCCTGCCCGAAGTGCGGCGGCCCGGCCACACGCGACTCGGACACGATGGACACCTTCGTGGACTCGTCGTGGTACTTCCTGCGCTACCTGACGCCCAACGACGAGACCAAGGCGTTCGACTCGAAGCTGGCCTCCGAGTGGGGTCCGGTCGACTTCTACCTGGGCGGCGACGAGCACGCGGTGCTGCACCTGATGTACGCCCGATTCTTCACCAAGGCACTGCGCGACATCGGCCTGATCGACTGGGACGAGCCGTTCTCGGCGTACCTGTCCCAGGGCAAGGTCATCAACGGCGGCAAGAAGATGTCGAAGTCGCTGGGCAACGGCGTGAACCTGTCGGATGTGCTGGAGGAGTTCGGCGTCGACGCGACCCGGCTGACGCTGGTCTTCGCCTCCCCGCCGGAGGACAACATCGACTGGGCCGACGTCTCGCCGGCCGGTTCGGTGAAGTTCCTGCAGCGGGCCTGGCGCCTGGCCGGTGACGTCACCTCTGCCCCTGGCGTGGATGTCTCGACCGGAGACGTGGCGCTGCGGCGTACGACTCACAAGACGGTGGCCGAGGCCGAGCAGCTGATCGACTCCTACCGCTTCAACGTGGTCGTGGCTCGCATGATGGAGCTGGTCAACGCCACCCGGAAGGCGATCGACTCCGGTGTCGGTCCTGCCGACCCCGCCGTTCGTGAGGCCACGGAGACGGTCGCGATCCTGCTCTCGCTGGTCGCGCCCTACACCGCCGAGGAGATGTGGGAGCGCCTGGGGCACGAGCCGACCGTCGCGCGGGCCGCGTGGCCGACGCCGCTGCCCGAGCTGCTCGTGGACGACTCCGTGACCGCCGTCGTGCAGATCAAGGGCAAGGTGCGTGCGCGACTGGAGGTCTCGCCGACGATCTCCGAGGCCGACCTGGAGGCCGCCGCACTGGCGGACCCAGGCATCGCCAACGCGATCGAGGGTCTGACCGTCCGCAAGGTCGTTGTCCGAGCGCCCAAGCTCGTCAACATCGTCGTGTGAAGGTCGCGGTCGCTGTCGACCGTCTCCTGGTCAGTCCACTGGGTCGAACGAGAGGACGCTCGGCAGCGATCGGCCGGCTTCGGTGAGCCGGATCATCGTGTAGAGGACACCAGCGGTGCCCTGCATGAAGCCGATGTGTGGTTGGGTCGCTGGGAGGCGTGGGTTCTGCTGTTGGCTGAGCCAGTGTTCTAGCGTCGCTTGGGCGGAGGGCGGTTCCGGCTGACGAAGGTGTCGCATAGTTGCGATGATGTCGGCGAGCGATCCGGCGCCACAGCAGAGGCCGTGCCCGAGAGCCAGTTCATGGTTTGTGAAGAGCCAATCGATCCATGCCGGAAGCTCTGGGCTGTTTAGGCCTAGGGTGCTGGGTTGGAGATGGGCGGCGACGATCCCAGCCATGCCGCGACACCACGAGACACTCTCGTGGTTCTTCACCTTGATACTGGTCGCGACGGCCGCCCTGCTGGATGTATCGAGTCGATGGCGCCACCTGTCGAGTTCGGCGTTGTCTTCAGGGAGGTGGGCGAGCCGGACGGCTGCGAAGGCCATGCCCGCCGCACCGTGGGCGATGCCCAGGGCACCCAGATCCGAGTTGGCTTCGTCGCTCCAATCGCCAGCCAAGCGGGTCAGGACGGATCGCGCGATGTCGTCGGTCAGGGCACCGCAGGCGGTGCTGATGACCGACGCCGCCGCTGCGTGGCTGGCCAGGAGCGCGCTTCCGAACCGATATCCATCGCTGATCACATCGATCCTGCGGTTGGTCTCGGCGTTGTCGGGAGTGCCGACATGCACAAGGTCATGGATCGGCGCGACCGACGTCCATCGACCTTCGCGATCGATCGTCCAGGATGCGACCGCTGATGTCTCGAGAACGGTGTCGCCCGTCGTCGTCGGATCCCCTGGAATCAACCGGCCGATGGGCCAGGAAGCGATCGTTCCACATAATCTGCGATGCCCATGCGGCACGCTTCGTCGGCAAGATCGGCGGAGCGGTCGCTGATCCAGGACTCAAGAATCGTTTCGATGTCAGTCATGATGTTGAGGTGGGCCAGCGCCGTTCGGCGCTGGCCCACTACTCCTTCGGTCACTTGCACCCGCAGCGGCGATCCCAGCTGCCGTTCGGCGTCACGTGGCCCGGGCCACTCGGCGTGAGTTCCTGCGACTCGACCGGGACCCAGTTGTTGTTGCTCTGGTTGTCGACGTTGCGGGCGATCATTGCGGTGTTGGGCATCTTCAGCTCCTCGTGCCGGGATGGCGGCTCACCATGTTGTGTGAGCCTTGATGCCGCCGAGCGTCGACTGGCCCTGAACCTGATCGGCGCCCGGCAGCGATCTCAATGCTTTCGAAAGCCAGTCGCGGCCGGAATGATCTGATCTCGACGCTGCCCTGAACCTTTCTGCACTCCGTGAGAGGGTGGCGCCATGGCGACAGTTGATGGCCGGGACGCGACCGCCGCTGAGCTGGGTGCACTCGCACTGACTGGCTTCGGGCACTTCACCTCGATGCATGTTGAAGATGGCGCGGTGCGAGGGCTGGACCTCCACTTGGACCGACTCACCAGGGATTGCAAGACCGTCTTCGACGCCGACCTGGATCGCGTTCAAGTGCTTTCGCAGATCAGGCAAACGGTTGCGGCTGCGTCCTGCGACCACACGCTCCGCGTCACCGTCTTCGATCCGAGGATCACGCTTGGCAATGTCGGCGCGGTAGACGCGCACCCGGTTTCATTGTTCACCACGCGCGCAAGCGCTCCGGGTGGTCTGTCGCCGCTGCGGGCGAAGACGGTGGAGTTCCAGCGAGACACACCCGAGGTGAAGCACGTCGGTCTCTTCAGTCAGCTTCATCATCGGGTTGCAGCCAAGCGCGCTGAATTCGACGACGTTCTCTTCGTCGATCCCGCATCGGGCCGGATAAGCGAAGGAAGCACCTGGAACATCGGATTCGTCGCGGAGGACGGACAAGTCATATGGCCCGAGGCAGCGGTCTTGCCCGGGGTAACGATGGCCTTGCTGACAGCGGCGGACACCTCTCACGTGACTCGCCCCGTGCCCTCCGCGGAGGTCTCGCAGATGCGGGCAGCGTTCGCCACGAACGCGAGCATCGGCGTACGCCCGATCCGCACCATCGACAAGTACGAGTTCGACGTCGATGACCCGGTCGTCGTTTTTCTTCAAGAGATGTACCGAGAGATCCCTGCCCAGCGACCCTAGGCGAATCATGGCGATCATTCCGGAGTGGTCAGGCGTCGAGTTCCGCGCCTTCCGAGTCGCCTCGCGGTTGAGTCAGGCCGACCTGGCTGACCTGCTTCAGGTGTCGGAGCGCGGTATCGCAAAGGCGGAGGCAGCGGGTTCATCCCTCAGTCTTCGACCGGTCACTCAGGCCACGCTTGATGACCTTCTGCGGAGGGCCCCCAGCCGATGTACATGCTCGCCTCGTGACCCTTCTGACTCGAGACGGTCAGCCGAGCTATCCGGTCATCGATGAGCCTGACCCGGCTCAGATCCCGGAGGACTGGTACGTCAAGCACCCAGTGGACGGTCGCCTCATGGCTGAGGTGCCGGCCGGGTGTTCCTTGCGGGCCAGAACGATGAGCCTCTTTAGGAGGAGAGGTTCTGGATCGACGCACACCCAGTGACGAACGTCGACTACAGCCGATTCACTGCTGCCACCGGACATCCCGCTCCTGCGCATTGGGACGGTGGTCGTTGCCCGGCCGAGCTCAATGCGCATCCGGTGGTCCATGTGACCTGGGACGACGCCAATGCCTACTCGTCCTGGGCCGGCAAGCAACTTCCGACGGCGACGCAGTGGGAGAAGGCCGCACGTGGCTTTCACGACTCGGTATGGCCCTGGGGACCTGAGATGGCAGCCGCGAAGTGCAACGTCAAGGAGACCGGTCTCGCGACCACATCCAAGGTCTTGAGGTTCCAGTCCGGGATCTCGCCGTTCTATGCCTTCGACATGGTCGGCAATGTCTGGGAGTGGACCAACACAACCTCCGCGCGAAACCGTTGCGAGCTGAAGGGCGGCGCCTGGACCAGCCCCCTCTTCACCGCCGAGCCCAGCCGCTTCAACGACGCCGACATCTCGATGCACGATGACGACACGGGCTTCAGATGTGTGTCGTTGCTGATACCTGACCTTCCTTAGGACCGTCGTCGTGCAGATCAAGGGCAAGGTGCGTGCGCGACTGGAGGTCTCGCCCTCGATCTCCGAGGCCGACCTGGAGGCCGCCGCGATGGCCGACCCGACGATCGCTGCCGCGATCGAGGGGCAGACCGTACGCAAGGTCATCGTCCGGGCGCCGAAGCTGGTCAACATCGTCGTGTGACGGGCTCGAACCGGCTCGAGCCGGGTCTGGCTCGTGGTGTCGTCGCGATGGGTCGATCTGTAGGCTGCTGGGCATGGCCCGGGTAGCGATCGTGACAGACTCGACCGCGATGCTTCCATCCGATCTCGGGGATGCTGCGGAGCTGATCACATCGGTCCCGTTGCAGGTGATCGTGGATGGGACGTCGTACGACGACGGCGTGGAGGAGACCTCGCCCGAAGCGCTGCTCACGGCCCTGGCCGCGCACAAGACCGTGACGACCTCACGGCCTTCGCCGGCGCTGCTGGCTGAGGTCTACTCCGAGGTCGCGGCTCAGGGTGTCGAGGAGATCGTCTCGATCCATCTCTCCGCGGAGCTGAGTGCGACGTGCGAGTCCTCGATGCTCGCGGCGCGGGAGTCTCCGGTGCCGGTCCTCACCGTGGACACCCGGCTGGTCGGGCCCGGGGTCGGGTTCGCGGTGATGGCTGCCGCTGCGGTCGCGGGTCGTGGCGGGAGCGCTGCCGAAGCGCGCGAGGCTGCTCTGGAGCGGTCCGCCGCCACCAAGTCCTACTTCTACGTCGACACCCTCGAGTACCTGCGCCGGGGCGGACGGATCGGTGCTGCCGCCGCCCTGCTCGGCACTGCGTTGGCGGTCAAGCCGTTGCTCACGATCGAGGAGGGGCGGGTCGTGCCGAGCGAGCGGGTGCGTACGGCCGAGCGGGCGATCGCACGGCTGCAGGCCCTCGGGGTCGAGGCCGGGGAGGACGCGGATGCGGTCGAAGCCGTCGTCGCGCATCTGGGTAGTCCCGACCGGGCGGCCAAGATGGCCGCGGGGGTCGCGGAGCAGCTGGACGGCAAGATCGACGGCGACGTACGCGTCGGGGTGCTGGGCGCGGTGCTCGGTGCGCATGTCGGGCCGGGGTGCGTGGCGGTCGTCGTCGGGCCTCAGCTCTGATCTCGGACCCCCTTTCGGGCACCTTCTCGGGCCGGTTGCCGTCCACAGGTCCCGTTGAGGATCGGGTTCTCCACAGGCGCTGAAATCGCGCTCGGAACTGTCGGCCCGGACGCATAGTTTCGGCGCCATGCGCACCCGACCGACCTCTGACCACGCCGATGCTGTCGCCCGGCGCCTGGAGCTGCTGCGCGCCGAGCTCGATCCGCCGGGGGAGGAGGACGAGGGCGAGGAGGAGTGGCAGCCGCCGTGGTGGGACGGGCCTGGTGCGACCGACACCGCCGAGCTGGATCCGTTGGTGCCGGTCCCAGGGAGGCATGCGTCTCGGCGTCAGGTCGTGATCTCGCCCGACGCGGTGCTGCCGGAGCCGCTGCGCGGGCGGATGAGCCTCGGCCCCTGGCATCTCGTCGTCGTCTCGCTGGTGCTGGTCGCCGGCTTGGCGGTGGCGTGCTGGTGGATGATCCGCGCCGACCCGGAGGTGGTGCCGGCAGCCCGGGCGGCGCCGTCGGCCTCTCCGCTGGTGCCGTTGCCGACCGACTCCGCGGCACCCGGAGGCTCGGCCGCGGCTCCGTCGGCCGGGGCATCAGCAGGGGCGTCGGCGGGGACCGTGACGGTCGATGTGAAAGGGAAGGTGCCCAAGCCCGGCATCGTCGTGCTGCCCGTCGGATCGAGGGTGGTGGATGCCGTCGAGGCGGCCGGCGGGGCGCCCCACAAGCACCTTGCCGGCCTCAACCTCGCCGCCCTGCTCAGCGACGGGCAGCAGATCGTGGTCGGGGCGCCCAACGGTGGGGCGGGCGTTGCGGCGCCCGGTGCGGGCGGCCCGACCGCCGGGGCGTCCGGGGCCGGAGTGAGCCTCAACGCGGCTTCCATGGAGGAGCTGGAGACCCTGCCCGGCGTGGGGCCGGTGACAGCGCAGGCGATCATCGACTGGCGCACCACCAACGGCGCGTTCACCTCCGTCGACGAGCTGCTCGAGGTCGACGGGATCGGTCCGAAGACCTACGACTCGTTGAAACCGCTGGTCACGTTGTGAACGACCTACGCCTCCCGCTTCTCGGCGCCGGGGCTTGGGCCGGGGCGTTGGTCGGGCCCGTCGTCGTCGAGGGCGGACGGGTGGGGGTGACTCTGCTGGTCCTGCTCACGGTCGTCATCGGCGTCGGCGGAGGCTGGGCGATCCGGAGACGATCCGCTATGGCGCTGGCGTTGGGGCTGATGATCGCCGGGACGGCGGTCGTCGCGGGGCTGCACGCCGCCCGGGTCAGCGACAACCCGGTGGCTGACCTCGCCGCTCGAAAGGCGCAGGTACGGGTGGTCGCCACGGTCACCACCGACCCGAAGGAGGTGACCGGCAAGCATGCGACCTACCAGCTCCGACGCGCCAGCGTGCGGGAGGTGAGCGGCCGCGGAGTGGTCTACCGGCTGCGTACGCCGGTGGTCGTGCTCGGTGACGAAGCGTGGGCCGAGATCCCGCTGGGGGCGACGGTGTCTACGACCGGACGGCTGAGGGAGAGCGACTCGCACGAGGAGTCCGCGCTGCTGATCGCCGCAGAGCCGCGGATCGTCTCCGGCCCGGGGCTCTGGTGGCGAGCCTCGGAGAAGCTGCGTGGCTCCATCCGGGACGCCGTGGCACACCGTCCGCCCGACCAGGCCGCCCTGGTGCCGGCGCTGGTCGACGGTGACGACACCGGGCTCTCCGACGACCTCGAGGACGACTTCCGCACCACCGGTCTCACGCACCTGCTCGCGGTCTCGGGCACCAACCTGACTCTCGTGGTGGGTTTCCTGCTCATCGTCGCCCGGTGGGCCGGGGTGCGGGGGAGGGGGCTGTACGCGGTCGGGGTCCTCGGCATCCTCGGGTTCATCGTGCTCGCCCGCACAGAGCCGAGCGTCGTGCGGGCTGCCGCGATGGGTGCGGTCGGGCTGCTGGCGATGACGCACAACGGACGACAACGCGCTCTACGTGGGCTCGGGGCGGCGGTGATCGGGCTGCTGCTCATCGATCCGGGTCTGGCGACCTCGGTCGGGTTCACCCTCTCGGTGCTGGCCACGGCCGGGATCCTGCTTTTCGGGCCACCGTGGCGAGATGCGCTGCGTCGTTGGATGCCGCAGTGGTGCGCGGAGGCGATCGCGGTCCCGGCCGCGGCGCAGCTGGCGTGCACGCCGGTCGTCGCCGCCATCTCCGGCCAGGTCAGCCTGGTCGCGGTGCTCGCCAATCTGCTCGTCGAGCCCGCCGTCGCTCCTGCGACCGTGCTCGGCCTCCTGGGAGGTCTGCTCGGGCTGGTGTGGGATCCGCTCGGGATGGTGGCGGGCACGATCGCGACGTGGTGCGTCGCCTGGATCATCGCGGTGGCTCGCGTCGGTGCAGACCAGCCGACCGCGGCGGTCGGCTGGTCGACCGGACCGTTCGCCCTCGCGGTCCTGGTCGTCGTCTGCGCCGCCATCGCCTTTCTGGCGCCACGGATCCTGCGCCATCCGGTCACCGGAGCGGCCGGATGCCTCCTGCTGCTCGCGGTGGCGCTGGTGCGACTGCCTAGTCCGGGCTGGCCTCCGCCGGGATGGGTGCTCGTGATGTGCGATGTCGGGCAAGGAGACGCGCTGGTGGTGCGTACGGGGCAGGGGAGCGCGGTGGTCGTGGACGCCGGCCCCGATCCGGACCTCGTCGACGACTGTCTGGACCGACTCCAGATCGAGGACGTTCCGCTCGCGGTGATCACTCACTTCCACGCCGATCACGTGAACGGCGTCGAGGGGGCCTTCGCCGGGCGGCGGGTCGGGGAGCTGTGGACCTCACGTCTTCAGGACCCACCCGAGGGCGTGCGGGTGCTCGGGGAGACCGCGGCTGCGGCCGGAGTGGTGCCGGTTCCGGCTCCGTACGGAGTCACGACCAGCATTGGCGAGACACGGATCCAGGTGCTCTGGCCGACAGACGAGACCGACACCCGCGGTCCCGGCGACGGCTCCACGGCCAACGACGCGAGCGTGGTCCTCCTCGTCGAGTCCCGCGGCCTGCGGCTGCTGCTGACCGGCGACATCGAACCGGAGGGCCAGGACCAGCTCGCCGACGACCTGGCCGGGCTCGACATCGACGTTCTCAAGGTGCCCCATCACGGCTCGCGCTACCAGGACCTCGCCTGGCTGCGTACGCTGCGGGCGCAGGTCGCGCTCACCTCGGTCGGTGCCGCCAACGACTACGGCCACCCGGCCACGGCCACGGTCCGGGGGCTGGAGGAGAGCGGCACCACGGTCTACCGCACCGACCGTGACGGCTCGATCGCGGTCGTCGAGGATGAGGGCGAGGCGGTGACCGTTACTCGGTAGCGTTGGTCTCGACCCGCTTCGCGGCTTCGCAGGCTCAGCCGCTGCGCTCGGCTCGACCTCCTCGCGTTTGGCCGACGCAAGCGCCGGCCAAGGCTCGGATGTCGGTGCTGTGTGGGAAGGTTTGAGCATGGCACGCACCGCCTCCGCATCGACTCCCACCGACAGCCTGACCGCCTCCGACGTCTTGGGCCGGGTGACGCTGGTGACGGGCAAGGAGGAGTTCCTGGGGGAGCGTACGGTCGCGGCCACGAAGGCCGCGGTGAAGGCCTTCGACCCTGAGGCAGAGGTCTCCGAGGCGACCGCCGCCGATCTGACCCTGGCCACGCTCGGCGAGATGAGCGCGCCCTCGCTCTTCTCGAGCATCCGCTGCGTGGTCGTGCGAAACCTGGAGAACCTGCCGGACGAGTCGGTGTCGGGCCTGGTGGACTATGCGGGGATGCCTTCGGAGGAGGTCGCGCTCGTCCTCGTCCACGGCGGAGGTCAGAAGGGCAGCGGCACGCTCGCCAAGCTCCGCAAGCACCCGAAGGTGACCGAGCGCAAGTCGGTCGAGCTGAAGGCGCGCGAGTTCGGCAGCTTCGTGAAGGCCGAGATGCGCCTGCACGGTGCGAGCATCGACGAGGAGGGCGCCGACTTCCTGATCCAGGCGGTCGGTCAGGACCTCCGCGCGCTGTCGGCCGCGGCCAGCCAGCTCGCCAGCGACAACGACGCGAAGCGACTCGGCCTGGAGCACGTGAAGCAGTACTTCGGCGGACGGGCCGAGGTGAAGAACTATGCGATCGCCGATGCGATCATCGCCGGTGACCGGGTCAAGGCTCTCGAGGAGATCCGCTGGGCCCTCGACACCGGCTCCTCCCCGGTCTACGTCCTCTCCGCGGTCGCCGGCCAGCTGCGCACCGTCGCCAGCCACGTCGCCGGCATCCGCGACAGCGGCACCCCGCCCTGGAAGCAGAAGACCGTGGCCGGCCTCGCCCGCGGCTGGTCAAGGGATGGCATCGGCGAGGCCCTCCGCTCGGTCGCCCGCGCCGACGCCGACCTCAAGGGCGCCGCCAGCGACCCGGCGTACACGCTCGAACGCCTCGTCCTCACCATCGCCGCCCTCCGCCAGCGCTGACCCCCGCGCCGAGGCGTCACCCAGGTCGGCCGAGGCGTCAGTTAGGTTGGCCGAGACGTCAGTACGGTGCCCACTCGGCCGACGCGAGTGACGTGTCGACTTACGCGCGTGACGCCTCGAGCGACGCGAGCGACGTCTCGGTGGGAATGCGAAAGCCCCCGCCACGGACGACGGGGGCTTTCGACGGGACTCACCTCAGAGAGAGGCGGCCTTCTTGGCGATCGCCGACTTGCGGTTGGCGGCCTGGTTCTTGTGGATGACGCCCTTGGAGGCGGCCTTGTCGAGCTTCTTGGCAACAAGCTTGGCGTTCTCGATCGCAGCGTCCTTGTCGCCGGCCTCGGCGGCGGCGGTGAACTTGCGGATGACGGTCTTGAGCTCGCTCTTGACGGCCTTGTTGCGCTCGTGCGCCTTCTCGTTCTGCTTGTTGCGCTTGATCTGCGACTTGATGTTCGCCATGGGTGAATAATCTCCAGTGCTTCGACGTGTGGTGGTGCGAGCTCTCAATCCGGCCCCTCGGGGAAATGAGAGGGGAGAGGCCTACGCGAACACGCTTACGGTCAAGATTACAGACTCGCGTCCCGCGGCCTCAAATCGCCGTACCTGGAGTAGCTACTCCAGGGTAGGCTGTGGTGATCTCGGTCACGAGATTTCCGGGCGGGACCCCTGTTGTGACGCGACTCGAGCGTCTAAGGTCCCCCGCGCGGCGGCTCTCGTGCAAACCGTCCATTGCTCACCCCCCACGCTCATACTGCAGGCCAGGAGAATCATGCCGACCCAGTCCGCGACCGATCTCGCATTTCTTGACGAGATGCCGGCGAACTTCGCCCTTCACTTCCTCAACCGCGTCAAGGCCACCCCGAATGCGGAGGCCTTCCGCTATCCCGTCGTCGGCTCGACGACGGAGGCAGGCGGTGAGGAGTGGAAGTCACTGACCTGGAAGGAGGCCAGCGACCTGGCCAGCCGGCTCGCGGCGGGTCTGGTCTCGCTCGGTCTCGAGCTCGAGCAGCGGGTCGGGATCGCCTCGACCACGCGCTACGAGTGGATCATCGCGGACCTGGCGGTGATGCTCGCCGGTGGCGCCACCACGACCGTCTACCCGACGACCAACGTGGATGACACCGCCTACATCCTCGGTGACGCCGAGTGCCGCTTCGTCTTCGCCGAGGACGACAGCCAGCTCGCCAAGATCGCCGAGAAGGCTGCCGAGCTGCCCGAGATCGTCAAGGTCATCACCTTCGACGGGGCGACCGACGGCGGCCGGGTCATCGGCCTGGACGACCTCGCGGCCCTCGGCGACAAGTACCTCGCCGACCACCCGGGCCTGATCGACGAGATCGCGGCCAAGATCACCCCGGACCACCTGGCCACGCTGGTCTACACCTCCGGCACCACCGGGAAGCCCAAGGGCGTGCGCCTGCTCCACCGTGCCTGGGTCTACGAGGGCGAGGCCGTCCGAGTCCAGGGCGACGTGCTCGGCCCCGACGACCTGCAGTTCCTGTGGCTGCCGATGTCGCACGTCTTCGGCAAGGTGCTGCTCTCGATCCAGATCGCCTGCGGCTTCCCGACCGCGATCGACGGTCGGATGGACAAGATCGTCGACAACCTGGCGATCGTGAAGCCGACCTTCATGGGTGCGGCCCCGCGCATCTTCGAGAAGGTCCACTCCAAGATCGTGATGATGGTCGAGAACGACGGTGGCGTGAAGAAGAAGCTCTTCGACGCCGCCTTCGCCAACGGGATCGCGCGCGACCGGCTGCTGCGCGAGGGCAAGTCGGTGCCGACCGGGATGGCGCTCAAGCACGCTGTGCTCGACAAGGTGGTCCTCAGCAAGGTCCGTGACCGGTTCGGTGGCCGCGTACGCTTCTTCATCTCCGGCTCCGCGCCGCTCAACCGCGACATCGCCGAGTGGTTCCGGGCAGCGGGCATCTTGATCATGGAGGGCTACGGCTCGACGGAGAACGCCGCTGGCGCGTCCGTCGGCACGCTGAAGGAGAACAAGCTCGGCACCGTCGGCAAGGCCTTCCCCGGCAGCGAGGTGAAGATCGGCGAGAACGACGAGCTGCTCATCCGCGGCCCGCACATCATGCCCGGCTACCACAACCTCCCCGAGGAGACCGCCAAGGCGCTCGACGCCGACGGTTGGTACCACACCGGTGACAAGGCCTCGATCGACGAGGAGGGCTACATCACCATCACCGGCCGGATCAAGGAGCTGTTCAAGACCTCGGGCGGGAAGTACGTCGCCCCGCCGGCGATCGAGTCGAAGTTCGCCGCGCTGTGCCCCTACTCGAGCCAGTTCCTGGTCTTCGGCGCGAACCGCAACTTCGTCACCGCGCTGATCACCCTCGACCCCGAGGCGATCACCGCCTGGGGTGCGTCCCATGGGCTGGAGGGGAAGTCGTACGAGGAGATCGTCACCTCGCCGCAGGTGCGCGAGCTGATCGGTGGCTACGTCGACGAGCTCAACGCCGGCCTCAACCGCTGGGAGACCATCAAGAAATGGGAGATCCTGGAGCACGACCTGACCGTCGAGAGCGGTGAGCTGACCCCGTCGCTGAAGGTGAAGCGGAAGGTCGTGGAGGAGAAGGAGCAGGCGCGCATCGACGCCTTCTACGCTTCCTGATCCCAGCCTCGACGCTCGATCAGCCAGTCCAGACACACCTCGCCCTGCCACCGCTGCATCCTGCGGAGGTGGGGCGAGGTCGTCTTCACCGGCTGCTCGGCAGCAGCCAGGAAGTAGCCGGCGAAGAGGGCCAGGACCGAGTCGATCGCCTCCGGCGCGGCCTTCGACAGCAACGGATGGTCGGACAGGAACGACTCGGCGTCGAGACCGTCGCCGCGCGGCCCGATGAGCAGCAGGAGCGAGTCGATCCAGTCGGCGCCGAGGACCGGCCAGGTCCATTCGACCAGCAGCACGCCACCGTCCGGGCGGATGAGGACGGTGTCGTCGCGAACGTCCAGGTGGACCAGCGTCTCGCCGGCGGTGTGCTCCGCGAAGCCGGCGGCGAGCTCGGCCGCCCGGTCGGCGTGCGGATAACCGTCCACCCGGTCCCACAGCTCGGGGTACGAGGCGTGCTCCTCGACGAAGGTCGGCCAGCCGATTCCTGGAGCAGGGGTGAGCGTGGCGGCGGTCTCGACCAGCGCCTGCGAGACGACCTCGAGGTCCGAGGACGTCCATGGCCGCGACGGCAGTCGGCCCTCGACGTGCTCGAAGGCCAGGACCACCCACTCGCCGTCGTCGAACCACTTCAGCTTCGGGGCGGGGATCCAGCCGGCGAGCTTCTTCAGCTTCGCGGCCTCCTCACGATGGAGCGCCGCGGAGTCGCGCTGGGCCTTGGCGGAGGCCGCCTTCACGAAGTGCTTGGAACCGTCCTCGCAGGTCAGCACCGAGGCGAACCCGGGGGTGTAGCCGGCACCATGCGACTCCGCCGACACCACCGGCCCGCCGCCGAGCCGCTTCTCGATCGCGGACCTCAGGAACGGGGGAAGATGGGGCCACTCCAGGCGACGGGCAGTCTGTCCGTGCGGGATGTTCGTCGGGATCGCTGGTATCACGCGTACATCTTGGCCGGGAGTCCTCGCCTCCGCCAGATGCGGCAAGACCTCATGACGAAGTCGGAGGCAGGGTGAACCTGGTGCCGGGCTTGTCGCCCGAGAGCTCCCAGGCGGTGACTCCCGTGTCCCCGGTCGCTGCGAAGAGCTTCGCGCCGTCGGGGCTGAAGGCGGTCATCACCGGACCCTCGACGGTCCGCCCGGAGTCGACGAGCCCGGCCAGCGTACGTCGCTCGCCGTCGCCGCCGAGGGCCTTAGGGCTCCACACGACCGCGGCGTCGTCCGCGGCGAAGCCCACCGAGCTGTCGGCGAAGGAGAATCCGGCCGCACCGGTGGTGGGCAGGGTTTCGGCGACCTGGAGATCCTCGGCGCTCCAGATGGTCGGTGCGCCGCCCGCGCCCGGACCTGCCAACCAACGGCCGTCCGGGCTCCACACGGGGACGCCCTCGGCGCCAGCCACCTGACCGCTCGACTCGCCGTTGTCCGTGTCGAGGATCTCGACGCCGGCGTCGCTGGTGACGGCCAGCTGCGCGCCGTCCGGGCTGAAGGCGAGGGCACCAGCGCCCTCGACCTTTGCGTCGACGACCTCCTCGCCGTCGATGGTCCAGATCATGAGCGTGTCATCGGTGCCGGAGCCTGCGACGAGCTTCCCATCAGAACTGATCGCGACGTCCTGGACCCATGTCATGTCGGTGACGCCGTCCTCGTAGGGCAACCCGGTGAGGGTGCGTACACGCTTGCCGCTGTCCAGGTCGATGAGCGCGATGTCGCCGCAGCCGCCGCCGGTGGCAACCAGGGACCAGTCACTGGCCAGAGTGATCGGGTTGCCATCGAAGGCGACCTCGTACGTCCCGTCCGCGGTGTCCCACCGGCACAGCCCCGGCCAGCAGCCGGCTGCCACCGCGTCGCCGCCCGGGCTCACGCTCAAGCTGTCGGGGAACACCGCGCCGGGGGCGACAGCAGCCGGGCGGAGCATCGCGGACGACGAGCAGGACGCGCCCTCGCTGGCGGCACAACCGGTGAGCAGCGCGGCAAGCAGGATTCCGGATAGGGGCAGTACGGGGTTCATTCAGGGCCTTCCGCGACCGGTTCAGTGGGCGACGAGCTGGGTGGCGTCGAAATGGTAGACGCCGCCGTCGGTCGTTTCGTGGCGCTGATCAGGTCGGTACGTGGTCACTTCGACTCCTCCAGGAGACGGTTGAACTCCTCCTCGGAGAGGTTGTTCAGGTAGTCACGGCCCGACTTGCGGGCGTCGACCTCGACCGGCTGGTTGTAGTACTCGTCGAACGAGTCACCCTTGCCGGTGCTCTTGTAGTCGTCGAAGTTCTCCTCCCACTCCTCGGCCTGGTCCTCGGTGATGCCGTCTTCCCGGTGTTCGTCGAAGGGGTCGTCCTCCCACCAGAACTGCCAGTCGTTCTCGTCGCGGATCGCCTCGTGCTGGCGACCGTGCCGGACCTCGTGGGCGACAGTGTTGATCAGCAGGCCGGGGTCGTCGAGCATGTTGGGGTTGAGCGCCATCTTGGGGCCCCCGTCGCTCCAGTAGCCGTAGGTGATGCTGCCGTCGTCCCAGGTGTCGTTGGCCAGGTCGTCCCAGTCGATGTCAGGCATCTCGACGCCGCTCTCCTCGGCGATCTTCCTGGTCATCTCCTCCAGCACGGCCTTGCGTTCCTCGGTGCTGAGCGTCGCCCACTTCTCCGCGATCGCCGGGTCGATGTTGCCGTACTCGTCGCCGTCCTTGTTGACGCCGGACGGCAGCGCACGGGCGAGGAGGGCGTCGACGCCGGCGGCTTTGGCGAGGGCGTTGGTGATGTCTTCGGCGATCTCTTGGGCGGTGGTGTTGCGGCTGTTGCCCCATTCTT
>NZ_JBEXSD010000069.1:0-26598 GCF_040613495.1 Nocardioides sp. NPDC006273
CCCCGGGAGGACGCCCGCACGATCGGCGCCCAGGGAGCCGGTGTTGTAGGCCCGGGCCAAGACCCCCAGCGCCGCAGCGCGGCGGGCATCGAGGGGCAGGTCTGCGGTGGTGTCGTGGTCGAGGAGGCCGTGGGCGATCGCCGAGACCGCGGCCTCGAGGTCGAGAGCATCGGCGGCGTCCAGGGTCGCGGTGACCTGCGCGGTGGCGCCGGCGGCTTGGCCTTGCTCAGCCCCGATCGGGGGTAGGAACAGGCCGGGGTCGGTGTCGATGTCGCAGCGGCGGTGGTCGACCGCCTCCTCGGCGATCGCCGCGGCGAGGTCGGGCTCGAAGAGAGCCGCTGCTTCCTTAGCTGTCCGTTCCAGTTGGGTGACGCCGATCTTGTGAGCATGAGCAGCGACCTGGCCATCGACCCAGGTGGCGACCTCGGGGTCGAGGTGGCGGGTGACGTCCGCGACCCGCCGGGCCCGCCAGGTCGTCAGGGACCCGTCCAGGATCCGGGCCCAGGTGCGGGGCAGCCGCCAGGCGAGCTCGACGGCGTCGGCGAGGTACTTCCGTCCGGTGTAGGTCGAGTATCCCAGGACCGCGGCGAGCTCGACCACCGCGGCCTCGGAGACCAACGGCGCCCCTGGCCCGGTCAGCAAGACCGCCCGGTCCCCGTAGGTGTCGACCTCCAGGATCGCCGCCTCACCGACGGTCTCCACGACGTTGGCAGCCGCGTACTCAGCCGCGGCGATCAAGGTGTCGCGGGCGGCCTGGTCCTCGACCGCGCGCGAGGCCCGCACCGTGGCCAGCAGGCCGGGCGAACTCTCGGGATCAAAGGAGATATCCATGCCCATATGCTACCAAAACCGCATGTTATAAACAGCCAGTTCGAGGCATTGTTTTCGCAGATCAGACGCCATTTTGATGCCACCGACCACATCCGGTCAGGTGGTGCCGTCTCGTTTCCCATAAGTACTTATTCGACGCGCCAAAAGTGCAATCTCGACGGGCCCACGACCTACCTTTTGAGATTCGAGTCTGGCCACGGCGTACGTCTGGAAAATCCGGACAGGGACAGGTATCCCGACGCAACCCCCGGACAAGGCTGGAAGTCCGCAAGACAGGCAAATGGCACCCAGCCCGGACACCCTGGCCTTTAATCTCCCAACCCAGTCAGGCACTAGGCCCCACCCGCCCTACGGCCCCCGGTCAGGCACCCAAGTCGCTCGGTCGACCCCGGCACATGAATCCTCGAACGAGCCCGACCCCGGACGACACAGGCCTCTCAGGGGTGACCGTGACACAGGGGAGGTCTCGACAAGCTCGACCACCGGAGGCGACGAGGCTTCTCAGGGGTGACCGTGGCGCACGGGGTGGTCTCGACAAGCTCGACCACCGGGTGACGGGGTCGCTCAGGGGGACTGTGGTCCTTGGGGTGGTCTCGACAAGCTCGACCACCGGGGTGACGACGTCGCTCAGGGGGACCGTGGTCCTTGGGGTGGTCTCGACAAGCTCGACCACCGGGGTGACGGGGTCGCTCAGGGGGACCGTGGTCCTTGGGGTGGTCTCGACAAGCTCGACCACCGGGGTGACGAGGCCTCACAGGGGTGACCGTGATGAACGTCAGCCGGCGGTCGGCCGCGGGGCAGACGTGATGAGCTGCTCGGCCTGCTCCTTGGACACCTTGGAGGCATAGCCGCAGTTGATGCAGTCCATGCGCCGCGACGTACCGACCGGGATGAGCGGGATGAAGAAGAGGGTGAACTTGCGGACGACCTCGTAGAGCCGGTGCGCCGCGCGCTGGTGACAGCTGGGGCACACCAGGGAGAGGGTCGCGAGCAGTCGGGTGTACGACTTGATCCCGAAGATGATCATGCTCGAGTCTCCCACGCGTGGGCTGATCTACTTGCCCGGTGGCACGGACCCCCAACCCCCTCTGGCACACCCTCACCCATCTTCGCGGAAACCCGCGCGCGTGCGTCTGGACCGAACCGATGTGGGGTCTGTCGATGGCGCTGGTGCTGCCGTACGCCTCGGTGTTCATGCTGGCGCTGGGCGTGCACGACGAGCAGATCGGTCTGATCGCGAGCGCGGGCATGGTCTCCCAGGTCTTCTTCGGTCTCGCCGGCGGGATCATCACCGACCGGCTCGGGCGACGTGCGACGACGGCTCTGTTCGATGTGGTCGCCTGGGTGATCCCGTGCCTGATCTGGGCGTTCGCGCAGAGCTTCTGGGCCTTCCTCGCGGCGTCGGTGGTCAACGGCGCGCTGCAGGTGACTCAGAACTCCTGGGACTGCCTGATGGTCGAGGATGCCGAGCGCGGCCAGATCACCAGGATCTACTCGCTGGTGCGGGTGGCTGCGGACTGTTCGGCTCTCTTCGCCCCGATCGCCGCGATCCTGGTGGCCCAGTTCGGGCTGGAGCCGGCGGTCCGGGTGCTGTTCGTCAACGCCGCCGTGGTGATGACGGCGAAGATCATCTGGCTCTACCTGTGGTCCTCCGAGACCCGGCGGGGACGGATCCGGATGGCGGAGACCGACGGGCACAGCCTCTGGCAGCTCCTGGCCGGATACCGCGGGGCGCTGGCGCTGCTGCTGCGCTCCCGCGGCTCGGTCCTGGCCCTCGCGATCGCAGCGCTGCTCGCTGCGGTCACGTTGATCAACGCCACGTTCTGGCAGGTCGTGATCAGCCAGCACCTGCACGTGCCGGACCCGTTGCTGCCGTTCTTCCCGATGGTGCGCTCGCTGATGTCGGTGCTCTTCCTCTTCACCCTCATCTCCCGGCTGACCAGCGGGATGGACCTCAAGCGGGCCACACTGCGGGGTTTTGGAACCTATCTCGCCGGCCAGCTCCTCCTGGTCCTGATCCCGGCATCGCGCGGCGACGCCGACCTTGCGACGTACGCGCTGCTGGGGGTCTGTCTGATTCTCGACAGCTTCGGGGCGGGGATGCTGTTCATGCTCTCGGAGTCCCTGGTGGCTCTGCACGTCGACGAGGCCGAACGGTCCCGGGTGATGGCGCTGCAGCGGATGTCGGTCATGCTGGCCGCCGCCCCGTTCGGGTGGATCTCCGGCTGGCTCTCGGGGATCGACCGCACGTATCCGTTCTGGCTGACCGCCGGGCTGCTCGTCCTCGGCGCGGTCCTGACTGCGACCCGCTGGGTGCCGACCCACTCGGAACCGGAGCCGAAGCCGGAGCCGGTCGCCTAGCCCGGGGTCTGGGCTGAAGTCCTTCGATAGACCTCGCGGCCGTCGACATAGGTGTGGGTGACCTGGGCGCGGGCGAGGACGGTGTCGTCGTCGAGGATGTCCTGGTCGACCACGACCAGGTCGGCTGCGTACCCGGTCTCGATGCGGCCAGTCGAGCCCTCCAGACGGTTCAGGTACGCGGTGCCGGTGGTGTAGCCGGCCAGCACCTGGAGGACCGTGAGCGCCTCGTCCGGCAGCAGCGGGGCGGCGTCGGGCGACTGGTCGGGGGAGCGGCGGTTGACCGCGACGTGCATGCCGAGCAGGGGCGCCGGGTCGGAGACGGGCCAGTCGCTCCCGCATGCGATCCGGGCACCGGTACGCAGCAGCGACCCGAACACATACTGCTGCTCGCGCGCGTCCGGTGCCAGGAACGGGAGGGTCAGCACCTCCACCGCCTCGTCCAGGCAGGCCCACAGCGGCTGGATGTTGGCGGTGACGTCGAGCGCGGCGAACCGGGGGACGTCGGAGCGCTCGACGACCTGGACGTGAGCCAGATGGTGCCGTAGTCCGCTGGCTCCGTTGAGCGTGCGCGCGTGCTCGATCGCGTCCAGGCTGTCTCGCACGGCCCGGTCACCCAACGCGTGGATGTGGGCCTGGAACCCGTTGGCGTCCAGCCCCGCGACGTACGAGGCCAGCGCATCGGCCGGGATGAAGGAGAGCCCGCGGTTGTCGGTGAGCCGGCCGAGCGAGTCGAGGTAGGGGGAGAGCATGGCGGCCGTGTGCGTCTCGCAGACGCCGTCCTGCATGATCTTGACGCTGGCTGCGTCGAGCCCGGCAGACGCAGCCAGGGCGCGGCGTTCGAGGAGCTCGGGCAGCTGCTCCAGACCGCGGCCGCGGTCCCACCACTGGGCGAGGACGACCTTCGCGGTGAGCAGGCCGGACTCCTGGGCGGCGATATAGGTCGGCAGCGAGTCCGGCATCCCCAGGCCGTCGCCGACCAGCGCGTCCTGCCAGCCGACGATGCCGACGGAGTGGAGATGGCGCTGTGCGGTGAGCAGCGCCTCGGTCAGGTCGGACGCGGTCGGCGCCGGCACCAGCGAGCCGACCAGCGCCATCGCACCCTCGTGCAGGGCACCGGTCGGATTGCCGAAGGCGTCGCGTTCGATGCGTCCGTCGGCGGGGTCGGGCGTGCGGGCGTCGATGCCGGCGAGCTCGAGCGCGCGGCTGTTCACCCAGGCCGAGTGGTGGTCGCGGTTGGGCAGGAAGACCGGCCGGTCGAGAAGGATCCGGTCGAGCGGGTCGGCGGTCGGCACGCCTCCGGGGAAGGAGTCCATCGACCAGCCACCTCCCCTCACCCACACCCGGTCCGGGTGGGACGCCGCATAGGCGCCGATGGCGTCCAGGTAGCCCCCGAGCGTCGACAGGGCGGTCAGGTCGCACTGGTTCATCTCCAGCCCGGCCTGGATCGGGTGTACGTGCGAGTCGTGGAAGCCGGGCAGCACCCACCGGCCGCCGAGCTCCTCGACCACGGTGTCCGGCCCGGCCAGCGGGTCGAGATCCGCACCGACCGCCGTGATCCGTCCGTCCTGGACGGCAACGGAAGCACCCTCCCAGCGGCCCGCAAGCAGCACCCGGCCGCCGCGCAGCAGCAGGTCCACGGGGCCGGTCGGACCGCTCATCAGCTCGCGGCCATCGTGTCGGTGACCGAGGAGCCCGAGCGTTTGAGCACCCGCGCCACCAGGGCGAGGACGAGGAGCGTGAGGACCAGCAGGATCGTGGAGACCGCGGCGATCTCTGGCCGGAGACCGGTACGGACCAAGGAGAACACGTGGACGGGCCACGTGGTCGTTCCGGCACGGCTGATGAAGGAGGAGATCACCGTGTTGTCGAGGCTCAGCGTGAAGGCCAGCAACCCGCCGGCCAGCACCGCGGGTCCGACGAGGGGGATCGTGACCTTGAAGAAGGTCGCGACCGGCTTCGCGTAGAGATCCGCCGAGGCTTCCTCCAGGGACGCGTCCAGCCCGACCAGCCGGGCCCGGACGATATAGGTGACGACCGCCGTAGCGAAGAGTGACTGGCCGATGACGAGGCGTACGTAGCCGTTGTCGAACGGTGCCAGGGCCCAGTCCTGTCCGAGGGTCACGAACCAGGGGAGCAGCGCGACGCCGTCGACGATCTCGGGAGTCACCGAGACCAGCAGGAGGAGCAACGTGAACGGGCCGGTCCATCGGCCCGGGAATCGGGCCATCGCCATCCCGGCCAGGGTGCCGAGCACGCTCGCCACGAGCGCGGCGATCACCGCGGTCTGCAGCGAGACCGCGACGGCGTGGCGGACAGCCGGATTGTCGACGATCGCCGTGAACGGTTCCAGGCTGAAGCCGCCCCAGACTGCGAGCAACCGGCCCCCGTTGAAGGAGTAGATGCCGATCACGATGATCGGGGCGAACAGGAAGAGGAAGACCAGCGTGGTCCACACGCCGAGCGCGATGTTGGTGCCGGAAGGCTTGCTCATGCCGCCGCCTCCTTGGTGTGCAGCCTCGGGTCAGGAGGCGGGACGGCTCCGACGACCAGCCTGCTCCGACTGCGTACGAGCCAGCCCACGACCCACATCAGCGTGATGGCGAGGATGACGATGAGCATGGTGAGCAGGATCAGGACGATCGCCATGGCGGAGCCCAACGCCCAGTTCTGCGCGGTGAGGAACTGGCTGGCGATCAGCGAGCCGACCATGGTGCCCTTCGCGCCACCGAGGACGGCCGGGGTGACGTAGTCGCCCATCATCGGGATGAAGACGAGGATGACGCCGGCGATGATCCCGGGGCGCGCCAACGGGAGCGTGACCTGGAAGAACGTGCGTATCCGGCCCGCGCCGAGGTCCTTGGAGGCCTCGCCGAGCGCGCTGTCGACGCGGTCGAAGGCGACGTACATCGGCAGGATCATCAGCGGCAGGTAGTTGTAGATCAGGCCCAACAGCACCGCGCCACGGGTGTTGAGCAGGTCGTGTGGATCGGCGACCAGGCCGACGTCGGTCAGGAACCCGGCCAGGACGCCCTCCGAGGAGAGGATCACCTTCCAGCCGATCGTCCGGATCAGGAACGAGGTCCAGTAGGGGACCATCACCAGCGCGATCAGCAGACCGCGGCGGTGCGCCGGAACCTTCATCGCCATGAAGTACGCAGCCGGCAAGGCGATCACCAGGCAGACGATGGTGCCCAGCACGCTCATCCACAGCGTCGCCCGGAAGATCGTGAAGAAGGTCGGGCTGAACGCCTCGGCGTAGCGGTCCAGCGACATCACCGCGTTGCTGTGAGAGCCGAACATCCCGGGCTTCTCGCCGAGGCTGAACCAGGCGATCTGCAGGAACGGCACGACGAAGAAGGCTGTCAGCCACAGCCACGCCGGTACCGCGAGGACGAACCCGGGGAGCCTGCTACGCACTGGCGGCGGCCTTCAGCTTGTCGTAGACCTCCGTACGCCGGTCCTGAGCCTCGTTGACGGCGCCGTTCTTCATGGTCGCGAGCTGCTCGTCGGTGAAGAAGATCATCTCGGGCAGCTCGACCTCGCGCTCCGCGGCCATCTCCTCGATGCCCAGCGTGCCGGTGTGGTAGCCGATGTAGTCCATCTCCAGGAAGGAGTTCTCCGGCTCCAGCACGTAGTCGAGGAACGCATGGGCGGCCTCGGGGTGGGGCGCGCCGGTCGGGATGCACCAGTTGTCCATCCACAGCTCGGTCGTCGGGCCGGCCAGCACCCACTTCCAGCGGTCGGGCTGCTTGTGCTCGAGGATGCCGAGGCGGGCGTCGCCGTTCCAGTTCTGCATCAGCGCGAAGGTGTTCTGCTGCATCGCGCCGGTGCCGGGGTAGGAGTCGAAGCCGGCGATGTGCGGTGCCCACTTCTCGACCGCCTCGGCCTCGAAGGCGTCGTAGTCGGCCATGTCCTCGGTGTTCCAGTCGATGCCGTTGGCCCAGAAGTAGATGCCGGCGATGCCCTGGGGGTCGTCGAGCAGCGAGGTCTTGCCCGAGGCCTCGTTCTGCATCGCGTCGATGAAGTCGTTCCAGGTCACCAGGTCGCGCTTGATCACGGTGGTGTCGTAGACGAAGCCCGTGGTGCCCCAGGACTTGCACACCGAGTACTCGTTCTCCGGGTCCCAGTCCTGGCCGAGGAACTGCGGGTCGACCTTGGCCATGTTGGGGATCAGGTCCTTGTTGAGCGGGACGATGATCTCGTTCTCGATCAGCTGCGGGATGTAGACCCCGGTCGGCACGACGATGTCGTAGCCGCTGGTGCCCTTGGCCGCGACCAGCTTGGAGATCAGCTCCTCGTTGGAGCCGTAGGCGTCGAGCGTCACCTTCGGGCCGGTCTTGCCGAAGGCGTCGATCACCTCGGGAGCGTCGTAGTCACCCCAGGTGTAGATCGAGAGCGACTTCTCCACCGGCCCGCCGGTCGCGCCGGCGCCCGGCTCGACCGCGCTGGACTCGCCACCGCCGCCGGCACCACAGGCGCTGAGCGCCGCCCCGGCACCGGCGATGGCCGCCAGGCTCAGGAAGTGGCGCCGCGAGAGCTCTTGGCGGATCGCTCGTGCGCCGGCATGGCTGGCCAGGATGCGTACGTCGCCACTCTTGTTCACGGGCTTGCTCACTGTGGGCTCCTAGCGTTGGTCGGGTCGATCGGGGAATCGAGGGGGAAGAGGCGTACGTCCGCGGCCGCCCAACTGCAGAGGACCTGGTCGCCGGGGGAGAGCCGGATGGCGCCGTGGGAGGGGCGACGGATCAGCAGGCTGTTCTCGTCGGTGACCTTGACGAGGTACTGGATCACCTCGCCCAGCGGGGAGACCTGGAGGACCTCGCCGGCGACGGAGTTGAGGCCCTCGGTCACCGTCTCGGCCTGGGGCTCGATCGAGATCAGCTCGGGGCGGACGGCGGCCTGATGGGGCTCGCCGGGCTTCCCGTCAGGCTTCGCGGGGCCCTCGACGACCACGAAGGGGGTCTCGACGGTGGTGCCGTCCGCGCTGACCTCGCCGTGCAGGAAGTTCTGCTGGCCGACGAAGCCGGCGACGTACGCGCTGGCGGGCTGGTTGTAGACGGTGTCGGCGTCGGCGAGCTGCTCGATCCGGCCGGCACGCATGATCGCGATTCGGTCGCTCATCGCGAGGGCCTCGTGCTGGTCGTGGGTGACGAAGACGAAGGTGATCCCGAGACGGGACTGGAGCAGCTTGAGCTCGACCTGCATCTCCTCGCGCAGCTGGCGGTCCAGGGCGCCCAGCGGCTCGTCGAGAAGGAGGACGCCGGGGCGGTTGACGAGCGCCCGGGCGAGCGCGACCCGCTGCTGCTGGCCACCGGAGAGCTGGGTCGGTGAACGGTCCGCGAAGTCGAGCATCCGCACCATCCGCAGCGCCTCGACCACGCGCTCGCGGGTCTCCGCCCGGGGCGTCTTGCGCTGCTGCAGGCCGTAGGCGACGTTCTCCGCGACGGACTTGTGCGGAAACAGTGCGTACGCCTGGAAGACCGTGTTCACGTCGCGCTGGTAGGGCGCGAGCCGGACCACGTCCTTGCCGCCGATCAGGATGCTGCCGGAGTCGGGCTTCTCGAACCCGGCGATCATCCGCAGCGTCGTCGTCTTGCCGCAGCCCGACGGGCCGAGCAGCGAGATGAACTCGCCGGCCCGGATCTCCAGGTCCAGGCCGTCGACCGCCGTGGCCTGGCCGTAGGTCTTGGTCAGGCCACTGATGGTCACCGAGCCGGTGGGTGGGTCCGGGGTAGCTGTCGTGGTCATCGCTGCTCCAGTCGATTGTTCACTTAGCGCTGCATTCCACCACAAGATCCGGCAAAAAGTACGGAATCGGTTGTAAAGGAACGGTTACGAACTGGATTTCGTGCTGGGTGTTGGCGCTTGGGTGTTACCTCTGCGGTGAGAATCGCCGGTCAACTGGTCTGGGAGGAATGCCTCGGGGCCGCACTCGGAGGCGTACCTCCGTGTGCGGCCCCGAGGCACTTGTCTGGGTCAGTACAGGTCTGCTGGAGTGACCGTGCCATCCCAGGCGTGGTTCGGCGGCTCGCCGTCCCAGTCGAACGACGCGCTAGCTGCCCTGTTCGTGGCCGTGTCAGTGGACATGAGCCTCGTCAACGTGAGGTAGTCCGCAGAGTCGGAGGCGTCATCGGTGACGGCGAGGAGAACGCGGTCACCGATCTGAGCGTGTGGAACGCCCTCCCACTGATAGTCGACCGTCTCAGTGAGCTCCTTTTTCGTGAGCTTTCGGTCGAGCTTTGCTTCGAAGTCGTCACGCACCTGCTCGACGGTCACGATGCCGCCGTACTCCCGCGCAGTCACTGTCTGCCCGGTTGACTCCTTGGAATCCTCGACCGTGATGGTCAGGACTGTTTCAACCGCGGTCCCAGGCTGGGACACCGCTGTGCGGCTCGCCTCGACAGTGCCGACGATGACGTTGGAGACGTACGGATCGTGCACGAACTCGGCGAAGGTCGGCAGCGAGAACTGCCTGATCATCGCCCCCTCCGCCTGGACCTGATACCTGGCCTTCACCTTCTTCGTGTCCTGTGATGGCGTAATCTGCGCCGGCGCAGCGGCAGAGTCGTCCTCTGCAACCGTCGACGAGCACGCAGCCAGTCCCAAGGCGGCAGCGGCGGCGGTCAGCCCGATGAGAGCCCGCATGTCAGGACCTCCGTCCGTAGAGTGCAATGATGCCATTTCGGTCGTCCTGCCTGGGTGCATTGACGCTGGTGCCGGAGATGCTTGTGTACATCAGCGTGCTGCTGTTCGACGTATGAGCAAGGCCCATCGCGTGCCCCTGCTCGTGGGCGATGATCCCCTTTCGGTGGGAAATTGCCCCACAGAGACTCGTATTGTGGAGCGCGGGATCGATGGTGACCTTCGCCCACCACCAATTCCTGTCACGTGGGTCGACCGCTGTTGTGTCGACGTACATCTGGGTCGCGGCGCAGTAGACGCTCGACATCGATGGCTACTTGGCGTTCTCCGTCCCGTGGAAGGCGTCCTAGGGTTGCACCTATGCCGTCACTGTCTGCCGTCACGTCGTTGCTGGACGACTGGTATCCGCCCGCCACCGCCGACGCCTGGGATGCCGTCGGTCTGGTCTGGGGCGAGCCCTCGCAGCCGGTCTCCAAAGTGCTTCTCGCCGTCGACCCGACCCTCCCGGTCGCCGAGGAGGCGGCTGCGTGGGGAGCGGACCTGGTGGTGGTGCACCATCCGCTCTTCCTCAAAGGGGTCCACGGGTTCGCGGCGACGACCCCGAAGGGACGTACGCTCTCGACGCTCGTCTCCGCCGACTGCGCGCTGCTCACCGCTCACACCAATGCCGACCAGGCCCTCGGCGGCGTCTCGGAGTCACTGGCGCTCGCGCTCGGTCTGAGCTCGCTGCGGCCCCTGGTGCCGGGGGCCAGCGACGACGTCGGGACCGGCCGGGCCGGGACGGTGGAGCCGACGACGCTGGGCGCCTTCGCCGAGTCCGTGGCGGCGGCACTGCCCGCGACCGCGGCCGGGATCCGGGTCGCCGGCGACCTCGACCGACCGGTCTCCTCGGTGGCGCTGTGCGGCGGCGCGGGCGACTTCCTGCTCGACCAGGTGGCGTCCTACGACGTCTACGTGACCAGCGATCTGCGCCACCACCCGGCCTCGGAGTTCCGGGAGTTGGGTGGTGCGCTGATCGACATCCCGCACTGGGCGGCCGAGTGGACCTGGCTGCCAGTTCTGGCGAGGCGACTGAACGAGGCTTTGGGGGATACGGTGGAGACCCGGGTCAGTGAGATCGTCACCGACCCGTGGTCCTTGCGCCTGTGAATACTTGCGTTGTGAACAACTGAGGAGAATCCGCTGAAAGCCGACCCGTTCGCCCAGGTGAAGCTGCTCGACGTCTGTGAGCTGGACTCGCGAGCGCTCCAGCTGCGACACCGCCGTGCGCATCTGCCCCAGGCCGCCGTCGTGGCGGAGCTGCAGGCATCGAAGAAGACCACCGACGATGCCGTACGTGACGCCCGGGTCATCCGCGACGACCTCGAGCGGGTGCAGAAGAAGGCAGACGCCGACGTCGAGGCGGTCAAGACCCGCCGCCGGCGTGACCAGGAGCGGATGGACTCCGGGGCGATCAGCAGCGCCAAGGACCTCGAGCGCATGCAGCACGAGCTGGTCACCCTCGACCGCCGGATCTCCGTGCTCGAGGACGAGGAGCTCGAGGTCATGGAGCAGCTCGAGGAGGCACAGTCGAACCTGACCCGGCTCGAGGCCGAGCTCGCCGTGATCGACGAGAAGCTGGCGGTCGCGACCGACTCCGTCGACGTCGAGACCGCGAAGATCGACGCCGAGCTCGCCGGGGTCGCCGAGGAGCGGGCGCCGGCGCTCGAGGGCATCCCCGAGGACCTGCTCGCCCTCTACACGCGGCTGAGCGAGAAGATGGGTGTCGGTGCGGCCGAGCTGCGCGCCCGCCGCTGCGGCGGCTGCAACCTCCAGCTCGACCCCGCCGAGATCTCCCGCATCCGCGGCCTCGCCGCCGCCGAGGTCGTACGCTGCGAGGAGTGCTCCCGGATCCTGGTCCGCACCGCCGAGTCGGGGCTATGAGCGAGAAGACATCCCCGGCCCCGTCGCGAGGGTGGGGGAGCGGAGCTGCCACGACGACGCTGGTCCTGGTACGCCACGGCGTCACCAAGCACACCGCCGCCAAGGCGTTCTCCGGCGGGCTCGGCGGGGACAACCCGCCGCTGATCCAGGAGGGGCGCGAGCAGGTCCTGCTGACGGCGGAGTGGCTCAAGCCGCTTGCCGCCTCGGTGTCCACCGTCGTGAGCTCGCCGGTCCTGCGGGCCGTCGAGACCGGGGAGATCGTCGCCGGTGCGCTCGGCGCCCGGCTGGTCGAGGATCCCGGCTTCGCCGAGATCGAGTTCGGCAAGTGGGAAGGGCTCACCTTCGCCGAGGTCGGCCAGCGTTTCCCCGACGAGATGAAGACGTGGATGGGGGCGACCGAGGTCGCCCCGCCCGGCGGGGAGTCGTTCGATGCCGCCCAGGTCCGGGTGCTCGACAGCCTCGCGCGGGTGCTCGAGAAGCACGCGGGGGAGACCGTCGTGATCACCTCGCACGTCTCGCCGATCAAGCTGATCGTCGCTCGCGCGCTCGGCACCCCGATCAGCGGAGTCTTCAGCATGGAGCTCTCGCCAGCATCGGTCACCGTCGTCTCCTTCTTCTCCGACGGCCGTGCCTCGATGCGCCTCTTCAACGGCCTCCCGGTCTCCCGCGACCCCTTCGCCTCCGGCGCCTTCTGACCCGTCGTCTCGATCGGCGTTGGCCCCGCTGGTCGAGCCGCCGGAGCCGCTAGGCGGAGGCGTGTCGAGACCAACACGGTCCCTATGGCGACCGCTTGCCACGACGGCGAGCGAGGTCGTGTAGCCGGTCGAGGTCTCCGGCGATCAGCGCCTCGCGTTTGGCCCGGCTCCACCCTTGGACCTGTTTCTCACGTCGGTAGGCATCGGCGATCGTCTGATGCTCTTCGGCGTACGCCAGGGTGACCGGCAGCCGCCGAACAGTGAACTCGGCGCCGAGTCCGGCGTTGTGCTCGGCGATGCGTTTCTCCAGGTCGAAGGTGCTTCCGACGTAGAGCATGTGGTCGCGGCAGCGGAGAATGTACATGTAAGGCATGTCCCGATTCTCGGCGCGACCACCGACAGTTCGCTCCAGACGACTGTGTTGGTCTCGACACGCTCGCTGGCGCTCGCGGCTCGACCGACGGTTGCTTCGCTGGTCGAGCCGCCGGAGCCGCTAGGCGGAGGCGTGTCGAGACCAACACCTTGCGTAGGGCGACCGATGGGCTAGCGGCCCGACCGACGAGGCCGGTTCAGATCTCGGCGACGACGATGTCCAGTTGGGTGCCGGTCTTGGTGGTGGGGCCGATCTCGACGGTCCAGCCGAGGTCGCGGAAGGCGTCGGCGAGCTTGGCGGGGGTGCGGGGGTTGGCGCCGGACTCGAGGAGAGCGCGGACCAGGCGGCCCTTGGTGGCCTTGTTGAAGTGGCTGACCACCTTGCGCTGGCCGTTGTGCTCGTGCAGGACGCGGACGGTCGCGGTGCGGGCAGCGACCTCTTCGGGGCGCCAGAAGGCGGCGTACGTCCCGGACCGGAGGTCGACCAGCAGGCCGTCGCCGAGGGCCTCGGTGATGCCGGGGCCGAGGTGTGCGCGCCAGTGGGACTGGATGCCGCGGAGGCCGGGGAGGGTGGCGTCCCCCGAGAGCCGGTACGCCGGGATGCGGTCGGCCAGGCCGACGAGGCCGAACACCGAGCTGGTGACCATGACCCGGCTGGTCGCGCGGCGCTTGGCGGCCGGCGACAGGGTCGCGGGAGACAGTGCGTCGTAGAGGACGCCGGTGTAGATCCGGTCGGCGCGCGCGGTGGGCGCCTCCACGAGGTGGGCGTTGGCGTCGACGAGCTCGGGCTGGGTCTTCGGGATGCCGAGGACGTCGACGGCCTCCGCCGGGCGCGTGGAGCAGAGCTCGACCAGCGCGTCGATGACCTGGGTGCGGGCCGGGTTGAGCACCGGGAGCCGGAGGTCCCCGAGGTCGAGCGGTTTGCCGCGTACGGCCGCGGTCTTGCCCTCCGAGGGCGGCAGCAGGATCAGCACGGGACCATCGTGCCGCCCGTGACCAGGATGGCCGAATCGAGGATTGGGTATCTTTCAAAGCGTCTGTGACCTGGGCGGAGGCGCGAGCCTACAGTCCATCCATGATCGTTCTGGCCGCCGAGTCCACCGCCGGGCCCAACCTCGGCGGCGTCCTCGTCGTGATCGTCATCGGCGGGCTGTTCTGGCTGGTCCAGGACGTCTCGAAGAAGACCAAGGCGCGGTCGGCGCACCTCCGGGCGAGGCGGTCGCTGACCTCGTCCCAGCGCCGGGCACTGGCCCGGATCGACAGGTCGGCGAAGGCGTACAACGGCTCCACGAAGGGCCTGTGGGGCCAGTTCGGCGCCTTCAAGGGCAACCCGAAGGCGTTCGGCAAGGAAGCTGCCGCGCTGCACAAGACGTACAAGGCCTCGAAGAAGAAGTAGCCACTACAGTTCTGGCCATGGGTTCCGCACGCATCATCCGGGTCGCCAGTGCCGACAGCGGTGTCGCCGCCACCACGCTTCGCGACGGGATCGCCGCGCTCCAGGCCGAGCTGAAGGTGACGGCGGAGTTCCCGCCGGAGGTGGAGGAGGCCGCTGCCGCAGCCGCGGCCAACCCGAGGCTTCCGGAGCTGGACCGCACCGACCTGCCGTTCGTCACGATCGACCCCGAGACGTCGATGGATCTCGACCAGGCGCTCCACCTGGAGCGCGACGGCGACGGCTACGTCGTGCACTATGCGATCGCCGACGTGGCCGCCTTCGTGGCGCCCGGCGATCCGGTCGACATCGAGGCCAACAAGCGCGGCGAGACCCTCTACGCCGCCGATGCGAAGATCCCGCTCCACCCCAAGGTCCTTTCCGAGGACGCCGCCTCGCTGCTCCCGGACCAGGTACGCCCCGCCCTGCTGTGGACGCACAAGCTCGATGCCAGCGGTGAGGGGATCGACACCGTCGTCGAGCGTGCACTGGTGCGGTCGCGGGCGAAGCTCTCCTACGAGGGTGTGCAGAAGATGTTCGACGGCGACGGGTTCGAGGGTCTCGACAAGCTCGACCACCGGATCGGCGAGTCCCTCCAGCTGCTCAAGGAGGTCGGCGAGAAGCGGATCGCCCTCGAGGCCGCCCGCGGTGGGGTCAACCTGCCCCTGCGCGACCAGGAGATCTCGGTGGAGGGCGACCACTGGACGCTCGAGTATCGCGACCTGCTGCCCGTCGAGGACTGGAACGCCCAGATCTCGCTGCTGACCGGCTTCGCGGCGGCCGACCTGATGGTCTACGCCCGCGTCGGGCTCCTCAGGACCCTCCCGGAGCCCGACCCCCGAGACGTCCAGCGGCTGCACCGCACCGCTCGCGCGCTCGGGCTGGAGTGGCCCGCGGAGATGCTCTACCCCGATTTCATCCGCTCCCTGGACGGCAAGAACGGCAAGCACGCCGCGATGGCGATCGCCAGCACCCGGCTGCTGCGCGGGAGCGGCTACGCCTCGTTCGACGGCGAGCTCCCCGAGCTGACCGAGCATTCGGCGCTGGCCAACGAATACATGCACGTGACCGCTCCGCTGCGCAGGCTGATCGACCGCTACGCCGGCGAGGTCTGCCTGGCGCTGTGTGCCGACGAGCCGATCCCCGACTGGGTGACTGCTGCGTTCACGACCCTCCCGGAGACGATGCGGGGCTCTTCCCGGGCCAGCGGCGCCTACGAGCGCGGCGTCGTCGACCTCGTCGAAGCCGGGCTGCTGCACGACCGGGTCGGGGACACCTTCACCGCGGTGGTCGTCGAGGTCGATGACGAGGACAAGCAGAAGGGATCGATCACCGTCGAGGAGCCCGCGATCGAGGCGAGGATCACCGGTCAGTCGGCCCTTCCGCTGGGCGAAGAGGTCCAGGTGCGACTGGAGACGGCCGACGTCGTCGCCCGGAAGGTCAGCTTCACCATCGCCTGATCTTCGTTGTGCAGTCCGACCCGTGGAACCGGCATGGGGCTGCCGCTATCGTGCGCTCATGACGCACGTAACACCCGAGACCGTGTTCACCTACGGTTCCCCACAGCTCAAGTTCGGCACCGGCGCATCGGCCGAGATCGGCTACGACCTGGCGTCGCTGGGCGCCCGCCGCGCCCTGGTGGTGACCGATCCCGGCATCTCCGCGACAGGACTGCCGCAGCGGGTGGCCGAGCAGATGAAGGCGTACGACGTCACTGCAGTTGTCTTCGACGGTGTCCACGTCGAGCCGACGGATGAGAGCATGCGGGCCGCGGTCGAGTTCGCCCGCGAGAACGGGCCGTTCGACGCGATCGTGGCGGTCGGGGGCGGGTCGAGCATCGACACCGCGAAGGCGGTCAACCTGCTGATCACCAACGACGGCGACCTGATGGACTATCTCAACGCGCCGGTGGGCAAGGGGCTCGCGCCGGCCAACCAGCTGCTGCCGCTGGTCGCGGTGCCGACCACCACCGGGACGGGGGCGGAGTCGACGACCGTGTGCGTGCTCGACGTGCTGTCGTTGAAGGTGAAGACCGGGATCTCGCACGCTCGCCTGCGTCCCACGCTCGCGGTCGTCGACCCGGACCTGATGATGTCCCAGCCGGCCGGCGTGACCGCCGCATCCGGGATGGACATCCTGTGCCACGCGCTGGAGAGCTACACCGCCCGCCCCTACACCTCCTACGACCGCAAGGAGCCTGCCCAGCGGGTGCCCTACTGCGGCGCCAACCCGATCTCGGACATGTGGTCTACGATGGGTCTGTCCCTGCTGGCGGGCTCGTTCCGGCAGGCCGTCGCCCATGGCGACGACACCCTCGCGCGCGGTGACATGGCGTTCGCGGCGACCTTCGCGGGGCTGGGGTTCGGCAACGCCGGTGTGCACATCCCGCACTCATGCGCCTACCCGATCGCGGGTCGGGTGCGAGACTTCCACCCCGCCGACTATCCCGGTGACGAGCCGATGGTGCCGCACGGGATGGCGGTCTCCCTGACCGCGCCGGAGGCGTTCCGCTACACCTTCGATGCCGCCCCCGAGCGCCACCTGCGCGCGGCTCACCTGCTGGCTCCTGGCTTCGACGAGTCGACGGTGGAGCCGCGCGACCTGCTGCCCCGGGTGCTGACCGACCTGATGCGCGACATCGGGATCCCGGCGGGCATCGGCGAGGTCGGCTACACGACCGGCGACATCCCCGACCTGGTCGAGGGTGCGCTCAAGCAGCAGCGGCTGCTCGCCACCGCTCCGAAACAGCCGTCCGAGGAGGACTTGGCCGGGATCTTCGAGAGGTCCGTCACGCTCTGGTGAGGAATGCCCGGCGGGGCGATGGCGTTCTGTTGGTTGTCTTCCTCAACCAACTCTCTCCGGAGGTTCACCCGGTGACGTCAGTCCCGCCGCGGCTCCTGCTCGCGCTCGCCCTGCTCGCGGCATCCGCACCGCTCGCGATCGACTTCTACCTGCCCTCCTTCCCGCAGATCGGCTCCGAGCTCGGGGCGGCCGCGAGCGACGTACAGCTGACTCTCACCGCCTTCCTGATCGGCCTCGCGCTCGGGCAGATCGCGTGGGGTCCGATCTCGGACCGGTTCGGGCGGCTCAAGCCGCTGCTGATCGGGTCGGTCGTGGCGGCGGTGGCCGGTGTGCTGGCAGCGCTGGCGCCCAGCGTCGAGCTGCTGATCGCGGCGCGCTTCCTGCAGGCGCTCGCCGCGGCGGCCGGGATCGTGATGGCGCGGGCGATCGTGGCCGACGTGCTTCACGGCTTCGCCGCCGCCCGGGCGATGTCGATCATGATGTCGATCAGCGGGATCGCGCCGATCCTGGCTCCGGTGATCGGCGGTGCCATCGCCGGGTTCGTGCCGTGGCGCGGCGTACTCGGCATCGTGGCCGCGATCGCCGTCGCGCAGGTCGTCTGCGTGCTCCTGGTGATCCGCGAGTCGCTCCCGGCCGAGCGCCGGACCAGCCGGGTCGAGTACGCGGACCTGGGCCGTCTGCTCGCGAAGCCGGCGTTCCTCGGCTACACGCTGACGCAGGCGCTGACCTTCGCCACCCTGATGGCGTACGTCTCGTCCTCCTCGTTCCTCTACCAGTCTGTGATCGGCACGTCGGCCGCGGTCTACGGCATCGGGTTCGCGGTCAACGCCGCGTTCCTGACCGTCGCCGGGCTGGCCTCCGCCCGGCTGGCCAAGCGGCAGGTGCACCCGGCGCGGATCATCCGCTCGGCACAGCCGGTGCTCGCCATCGGCGCGATGCTCGTGCTCGTCGTCGCCGTTCTGCCGGTCCCGAAGGTGCTCATCCTGCTGCCGATCCTGGTGGTCACGACCTCGGTCGGCCTGATCATGGGCAACACCGGCGCGCTGGCGATCGAGCAGGCCCGGCCAGCGGTCGGCTCCGGCTCGGCGCTGATGGGCGGGATCATGTTCCTCGGCGGCGGTCTCGCCTCCCCGCTCGGTGCCGTCGCCGGCGAGCACACCGCGGTGCCGCTGGCAATCACCATGGTGGTCACCTCCGTCCTCGGCGCGGTCACGTTCTCCCTCGCCAGACGTTCGATCGGTCGCAACCCCGAGTCGGAGGCGGCCTTCGCGACCGCTGCCTAGGCGCCGGCGCCGGGGCCTGGCCCGGTAGGTTGGCCCGGTAGGTTTCAGCCATGGCGGAGACACCTGCGGTGACGGCCTCGGAGGCCGAGGAGATCCTGGCGAACCAACCATTCAGCCGGCTGATCGGCGTCGAGGTCGTCGAGGTCGGCTACGGGCACGCGACGCTGCGCATCCCGCTCCGGGAGGAGCTGCTGCAGCAGTTCGGCACCGTCCACGGCGGCGTACTCTCCTATGCCGCCGACAACGCCCTCGCCTTCGCCGGCGGCACCATCCTCGGACCGCACGTGCTCACCCGAGGCTTCTCCATCGACTTCCTGCGCCCGTCCAACGGCGACCACCTGCGGGCCTACGCCGAGGTGATCAACCACACCAGCCGCAAAGCGCTGACCCGCTGCGAGGTCTTCACCGTCGGCGACGACGGCTCCGAGGTGCTCGTCGCTGCCGCCCAGGGGTCCATCGCCCGGATCGACCGCTGACCGCCGACAGGCTTCGCGGCGTGAAGCTCCGGGTCCATCAGCAGCGCGCGCTCGCTGCGCTGGAGGCGGCCTGGGCCGAGGGGCGGAGGCGGGCGTGGGTCGTGCTGCCGCCGGGTGCGGGGAAGACGCTCGTGGGGCTCGAGACCGCACGGGAGGCGATCGCGGACGGCGCGAAGGTCGTCGTGCTCAGTCCCAACACCGCCATCCAGGGGCAGTGGCTGCGTCAGGCGTCCGCGCTGGGTCTCGACGGATCTTCGTCGAGGGACCTCGATGCCCCGCTGACGTCGCTGACCTATCAGTCGGTGGCGGTCTTCGGTGACCCAGACGACGAGGCCGAGACCGGCGAGAGCCACCTGGCCAGGCTGCACGACAACGGCCGGGCGCTGGTCTCGGCGCTGCGTACGGCAGGTCCGCTGCTGCTCGTGCTGGACGAGTGCCATCATCTGCTCGAGGTCTGGGGCGAGCTGCTGGGCGAGATCCTCCAGCTGCTGCCGGACGCGCGGGTGCTGGGGCTGACCGCGACGCCGCCGGAGGCGCTGACCAAGGACGAGTCCGCGCTGGTCGGGACGCTGTTCGGTGAGATCGTCTTCGCGACCTCGATCCCGGCGGTGGTGCGCGAGGGCGACCTGGCGCCCTTCGCCGACCTGGTGTGGCTGACCTCGCCGACGCCGAGTGAGCGGGACTGGCTGCGGGGGAGCGCGGAGCGGTTCGAGGAGCTGCTCACCGCGCTGACCTCCGCCGACCTGGGCACGGTGCCGTTCCTGACCTGGCTGGACCGGCGGGTCGTGTCGCGGTCGTACGGGGCGCCGACCTGGGGCGAGATCGCGAAGGCATCACCGGAGCTGGCCACCGCGGCCCTGCGTGCGCACCATCGCGGCCTGCTCGCCCTCCCGGACGGGGCGATCCTGACCGAGGCACATCGCCGCGATCCGTCGGCCGAGGACTGGGTGGCGCTGATCGGCGACTGGGTGCGCGGACATCTCTCCTCATCCGAGGCGGTCGCCGACCAGGAGGCGCTGGCCGCGATCAGGCAGGCGCTGCCGGCGGTCGGCTATTCGCTGACCCGGCGCGGGATCCGGGCCGGTCGCTCACCCGCCGACCGGGTGCTGGCGCGCTCGGAGGCCAAGACGACCGCCACCGCGGCCATCGTCGACCACGAGCGCCTGGCCCACGGCGACTCGCTGCGGCTCCTCGTCGTCACCGACCACGAGCGGGCGTCGGCGACGCTGCCGGTCGACCTGCGCGGGGTGATCACCGAGCAGGCAGGCTCCGCGCGGGCGGTGCTGTCGACTCTGTGTGCGGCGAACGATGACGTCCTGCTGGTCACCGGCGCCACCGTCGCCGGACCGGCGGCGACCCTCGCTTCGCTGGTCGCGCACGTCGCCGAGACCGACCCCGGTCTGGCCGGCGGCCTGAGGGTCGAGCCGGGGGAGGCGTACGCCACGCTGGTCGGGCGCTGGGGGAGCCGGCAGTGGGTGGGCCACGTGACCAGGTTCTTCGAGGCGGGCGGCTGCCGGGTGCTGGTCGGGACGCGTGGGCTGCTCGGGGAGGGCTGGGACGCCCGGTCGGTCACCGGCATCGTGGACCTCACCGCGGCCACCACCACGACCGCGGTCGTGCAGCTTCGCGGTCGCTCGCTGCGTACGGATCCGGCTCGGCCCGACAAGGTCGCGGTCAACTGGACCGTCGTCTGCGTCGAGGAGGAGCACCCGCGCGGGGACAACGACTGGAAGCGGCTGGTGCGCAAGCACACCGGCTTCTTCGGCGCCGACGAGGACGGCTCGGTCGTCGACGGCGTCGGGCACATCGACGAGTCCTTCTCCCCGTACGCCGCCCCGGCGGAGTCCGACTTCGACGAGGTCAACGCCCGGATGGTGGCGCGTTCCGAGGATCGCGCTGGGATCCGGGAGCGATGGCGGGTCGGAGAGCCGTACGCCGACGTCGCCGGCCGCACCGTCAGGGTCCGGCTGCGCCGGGCCGGTGCGCTGCGCGTCCCGGCGGGAGTCGTGCTCGCCCCGCGGCCGGCTGGGTTTCGGCTGCTGGAGAGCCGGGTCCCGGAGTGGCGCCTGCCGGCCAAGCGTTGGCTCGCCGCCGCGGTGCTGGTCAGCCTCGTGCTGATGGTGGCCATCGGTGCGGGCAGCGGGGCCGGGGGAGTGCTGGGCGGCGCGGTCGGTGGGCTCTGGGCGATGTGGGCCGCGTACGCCTATCGGGACGGGACGAGGATCGCCTCCCAGCTACGGAGGCGGCCGACGGTCGGCGCGATCGGTGCGGCGGTCGCCGACGCGTTGAAGCAGACCGGCCAGACCGCTGCCGGTGCCGAAGGACTCGAGATCGCGGTCGACTCCGACGGCAGCTACCGACTCCACCTGGCCGGCGTGCCGGAGGAGGAGTCGGCGCTCTTCGCGGCCTCGCTCGAGGAGGCGCTGGCGCCGATCGCCGCCCCGCGCTACCTGGTCTCGCGACCGGTCGTCGGCGACCTGACGGCACCGGAGCGGCTGCGGCTGGGCGTCTTCGGCCGCCACACGGCGAGCGGCGAGGCGTGGCACGCCGTCCCCGCGGCCCTCGGCCGTCGCGCCGCGGACGCGAACGCGTTCCGCGCCGCCTGGGAGCACTGGGTCGGCGGCGCTGCCCTCCTCTACACCGGCTCGCCCGAGGGTGCCGGCGTCCTCGCCGCCCAGCGCGGCGCCGACCCGTTCGACGTCACGGCAGTCATCCGCCGCCACTGGTCCTGACGCCGCCGGCGTTCTGGCTCCGAGACGACAGGTTTCTGGCAGATCGTGGACACCTGCGTCAGTAGTCGGCCTCGCCGCCACCGGCACCTTCGCCACGGCCAGCATCGCCAACGCCGAGGTCGGCACGGGCAACACTGCCGCCGCCGCGGTCTCCGCCCAGGCGACCCAGAACTTCGGCCTCTCCAGGACCGAGGCCAAGGTCGTCCAGGGGAAGCTGCTGAAGAAGTTCGGCTACACGACCAGGTTCCCGGGCGAGCTCGACGGCTATCTCGGCACCAACAGCTGGAAGGCGTTTCAGATGTACTTGAAGAAGGACTACGGCTACGCCGGCAAGATCGACGGCGACCCGGGGACGAACACCATCAAGGCGCTGCAGCGGCTGCTGAACGACCGCGTCCTCAGCAGGCTCACCGTCGACGGCAAGGCCGGACCGAAGACGCAGGCGGCGTTCAAGAAGTACGCGAAGACGCTCGCCCGCTGATCCCGTACGCAAACGTGACACCCGGCAGGCGGCGAGATGCCGCGGCCGGGTCTCACATCTCCGCGGTAGGGGTCCAGGTCGGGAACTTGGCGGTGCGACCGTCTCCGGAGGAGCGGCCGGTGAGCCGGCGGTGGATCCAGGGGCCGACGAACTCGCGGTAGTAGGCCAGGCCGTTCTTGCCCGCTGCGGCCTCGAAGTCGAGATCCCACCAACCCTCGGGGACGTCCACGCCGAGCGAGTCGAGGACGCGGGCGGCGACGCGGTGGTGACCGCGGGCGTTCATGTGGAGGCGGTCCTCGGACCAGAAGCGCCCGTCCATGAGCGTGGTGTCGGGCCAGTTGTAGGCCCGCACGATGTCGTCGCGATGGGCGACCCGCTGCTCGACCAGACCGACGAGCTCGTCGCCGCGACGCTGGAAGACCTTGCCGAGCGGGAGCCGGGCCGAAGGGTTGGCTCCGGAGAGCAGGATCAGCGTGATCCCGTTGGCGTCGCAGGCCTCGAGCACCGGCTTGAGCATGTCGGCGATCGCGTTGGCGTCGGCCTTCGGACGGAGCATGTCGTTGCCCCCGCCGTTGAAGGAGATGTGGGTCGGCTTCAGCGCCAGCGCAGCGGGAAGCTGCTCCTCGACGATCGGGCGGATCAGGCGACCGCGGATGGCGAGGTTGGCGTACTCCACCGGCGTCCCGGACGCGGCCCAGCCCTGGGCGACCAGATCGGCCCAGCCGCGTACGTGGCCGTCCGGGGTCTCGTCGCCGACTCCTTCCGTGAACGAGTCACCGATCGCGACGTAGCGCACTGCCTCCACGAGTCCTCCAAGAACCATCAGACGGGCGAACATCCATCGCCAGCCTCTGGATTCTAGTCCGCCCGGGGGCTGACGAGCACATCCGTCCCCGGGTTGACGTCGTGGCCGCCTCGGCTCCTCTACGGTGGGCTGCGTGGAGGAGTTGGTACGGCCCTGGCGGCTCGGCGCGCGCGGGCGATGGTGGTTCGACGTCCTGCTCGCCGGCACCCTGTTCCTGATCATCCCGTTCTATGCCATCCAGGCGCTGCTCGACGGCGACGCGGCCGGGGACATGTCGAGCACCAACCATTTCGTCGACCTGGCCCTGGTGGTGGTTCAGCTCGTCCCGCTGCTGTGGCGTCGCCGCCATCCGCTGCTCGTCTACACCGTCGTGGCCGGTGCCTGCGGCCTGCAGGTGCTCCTCCTCGACTATCCGCTGGTCTCGCAGCTCTCCTACCCGATCGCGGTCTACTCGGTCGCGCGCTACGCCAGCCCGCGCTGGGGCCTGGCCGCGCTCGGGGTCGGTCTGTTCGGGTCCTTCCTCGGTGCCTACGACTGGCTGAGCGCGGTCGACACGAACGCCAACGTCGAGGTCCATGACGAACCGGTCGCCATCGACCCGAGCTCCTACATCTCGGTCACCCTCTCGCTCGCCACCTTCCCTGTGGCCGCCTGGGCGCTGGGCGCGCTGGCGCGGACCAGAGCGGCGTACGTCGACTCCCTGATCCAGCGCAACGAGCAGCTGCGCCGCGAGGCCGAGCAGCGTGCCGAGCTCGGGGCGACCCAGGAGCGGGCGCGGATCGCGCGCGAGATGCACGACGTGGTGGCCCACGGGCTGAGTGTGATCGTGGTGCAGGCAGACGGGGCTCGATACGCGGCCGAGCAGGATCCGACCGTGGCTCCGCAGGCGCTGGAGACCGTCGCGCAGACGGCGCGCGAGGCGCTGGCGGAGATGCGGCAGCTGCTCGGCCTGCTGCGTGACGGCGACACGCTGACCCGCCCGCAGCCCCGGCTGAGCGACATCGCGACGCTCGTCGAGGAGACCCGCGCCGGCGGGATGGAGCTGGCCGCGACCCTTCCCGAGCCCGGTCTCGCGGTGCCTGAGGGTGTCGCGCTGACCGCCTTCCGGGTGGTGCAGGAGGCGCTCAGCAACGTACGCAAGCATGCCGGTCCGGACGCCGCGGCCAGCGTGACCGTGACGGCCGATGCGGACAGCCTGGCGATCGAGGTCACCGACGACGGCCGCGGTGCCGCCGCCGACGAGAGCCGCGACGCCGGTGGGCATGGGCTCGCCGGACTGGGCTTGATCGGGATGGGCGAGCGCATCACCGCCCACGACGGAACGCTGGAGACCGGCCCGGCCCCCGGTGGCGGTTTCCGCGTGTACGCGAAGATGCCCCTATGACGACCCCTGCCGAACCCATCAAAGTGATGCTCGTCGACGACCAAGAGCTCGTCCGGGCCGGGTTCCGGATGCTCATCGACTCCCAGCCCGACCTGAGCGTCGTCGGCGAGGCCGGCGACGGCCAGGAGGCGATCGCCGAGCTGGGTCGCACGCAGGCCGACGTGGTCCTGATGGACGTACGCATGCCGCGCATGGACGGCGTCGAGGCCACCGGTCTCATCGCCGGCAGCGAGAACGCACCCCGAGTGATCGTCCTGACCACCTTCGACCTCGACGAGTACGCCTTCGCCGCGATCCGGGCAGGTGCGGCCGCCTTCCTGCTCAAGGACGCCCGCCCGGAGGATCTGCTCACCGCGATCCGCACCGTGCACGCCGGCGACTCGGTCGTCGCCCCCAGCACCACCCGCCGCCTGCTGGAGCACTTCGCCGCAGCCGCCCCCTTGACCCCGACGACGGCCGCCGCCGAGCAGCGTCTGGCAACGTTGACCGAGCGTGAGCGCGAGGTGCTCACCCTCGTCGGCCGCGGCCTCTCCAACACCGAGATCGCCGAGACCTTCGTCGTCGCCGAGGCCACCGTGAAGACCCACGTCGGCCGCCTGCTGGCCAAGACCGGCTCTCGTGACCGCGTCCAGCTGGTGGTGCTGGCCTACGAGACCGGCCTCGTGGGCCGCTGATCCGGTCGGACCGGGTCAGGCGGTGGGCTCCGCGTGGTCGGTGGGGGTGTGGACGATGTCGAGGTAGACGGACTTGTCGTTCTCGTCAGGGAAGACGCGGTAGGTGAACTCGTCCTCGGTCAGGGTGACGATGTCGGAGTCCCGCTCGAACATCACCTCACCGGCGTCGTCCTTGGCGACGATGTGGCGGGTCTGACCGTCCTCGGTGACGGTCCAGTCGCCCTGCATCTTCGGGGTGTCGTCGAGGTTGTACATCGAGAAGGTGCCGTCGGCGTCGAAGTAGGCCCAGCCGACAAAGGTCGAGACATCCTCGTCCGTGAGAGGTACGTCCTTCCCATCCTGATCCACCGCCCCGGTGGTCTCCCACGCAGTCGAGGCAAGCACGTCGGACGGGGTGACCTGAGTCGACTCGGCCTGCTGGGCCGAGCCGGCCTGCTCGGCGCCGGTCGCGCCACCGTCTGTCGCGCCGCACGCTGCGAGCACAGCTGCGGTAGCGAGGGCGGCCGCCGAGGCGGCGATGAAGCGGACAGGGCTGGTTGCAAATGCGGAATTCTTCATGCATCCACGATCACTCGATCGGGCGCACCCAGACATCTGGCAACAGGCCACGTTCAGATAGCCGATCGGATGATGCCGCGACTCTGCGTGCGGAGTGCGTAAGAAGGTGCATCCCGCCGGCTTATAGGCGGGTGAATCGGACGGTGCCGTCGGGCAATCGCTCATGAACGTAGGCAGGGTTGTGCGCCAGACGATGATGATGGGGACACAGCAGGACTCCGTCTTTGATGTCCGTTCTTCCGCCGGCGGCCCATGCATCTAGATGATGGGCGTCGCACCATTCCGGTGGCATGTCGCAGCCTTCGGCTTGGCAGCACTTCTGCTGCAACCGGAGTGCTTTGCGCTGGATCGGCAGGAAGATCCTGCTGGCCCGGCCGGCGTCGAGGACCTCGCTGTCGCCGCCCAGCACCCAGGGGATGATGGTGGCGTTGCACGCCATCTTGCGGGCTTCGGCGGCGGTGATGGTGGTGCCGTTGGTCTCGTCGAACCCCAAGGTGGCGGTGCCGAGCTCTTTGCGGAGCTCCTCGAGGGAGATGACCACGTTGATCACGGTCGCGTCACCGCCGTGGCGGGGCAGCGCGGCAGGGTCGATGGTCTCGATCAGCCGGGCGAAGCCCTGGCCCATCATCCGCTCCCACGGCGGCAGCGGCGCACCCTTCTCGACGAGCTGCTGCTTGCGCGGTTGGGCCCAGGCCTCGACCTGGGTCTTGAACCTCATCCCGATCGAGGTCGGCAGGACCCCGTCGAAGCCGACGGTGCCGTCGCCGTTGTCCCACATGCGTAGTGCGGTCTTCTGCTGGGCACGTTCTTCCTCAGCAAGGAGTGCTTTGGCTTCGGCTTCCTCGAACCTGACAGGGTCGACCTCGACCAAGATCCGTTTACCGATGATTCGCAGTTCTTTGGGCGTCATCTGGGTGGCGTAGTCGACCAGCAGCTTCTCGGCCAGGACCAGATCCTCGCCTGTGGCCACCGGGTCGGCATCGACCTTGTCGAGGGCCTTGGTGATCACTCGAGCCTTCGCTTCGGTTACCTCACCAGCAACGAGGCCGGCGGCCACCAGCTCATAGCGTGTTACTGCAGTGGCGAGCTTGATCTGCGACCTGGCCGCACCTTTGTCGACCAGCAGCTCGGCCCGCATCCACGCGGA